>DASPRL010000334.1 GCA_035624475.1 Terriglobales bacterium | reverse complement strand
GAGGGGTCGCTGGCCACGCTGATCGAGCCGCCGTGCTCGGTCACGATGCGGTGGACCAGGGCCAGGCCCAGCCCGGTGCCGCCCGCCTTGGTGGTGAAAAAAGGAATGAAGATATGGGCCAGGTTCTCCGGAGGGATGCCGGGACCGTTGTCGCGCAAGGTGATGCGGGTCTCCTGCTCGCCGGCCTCCGCCGCCACCTCCAGGCTCACAGGAGGTCCCGCCGGGCCGGCCTCAGCGCTGTTGCGCAGCAGGTTGGAGAAGGCCTGGCACAGCGCGGTGCGGTCGCCCTCCAGGGTGAGCCCCGGGGGCACCTTCCCCAGGTCGAGGTCGAGAGTGCAGCCGCGCGCGGCTTCCTCCAGCAACGGGCGCAGGTCCAGGGTCTCGGGCTCGATCTTCTGCGGCCGGGCGAAGTTCAGGAAGTCGGTGACGATGCGGGTGAGGGCCTCGGTCTCGCGCGCGATCTTGGCGCCGAATTCGCGCGCCTCCGGATGTTCCTCGGCGGCCAGCATCTGGGCGTACCCGGAGATGGTGGCCAGCGAGTTCTTGAACTCGTGGGCGATGCCCGCCGACATCTCGCCCAGCGAGGCCAGGTTCTCCCTCAGGCGTATCTGGCGCGAGAGGTCGGCGATCTCGGTGAGGTCGCTGACCAGGCAGGCGGCGCCCAGGGAAGAGCCGTCGCGCGCGCTCACCGGCGAGAGCGTGATGCCCAGCACCCGGGCCTCGTTGGCCGGGGTGAGGTAGTCGGCCTCCAGGCGGCGGAAGGAGCGGCCCTCGCGCAGGGCCGCTTCCACCGCGGCCACCAGGTCGGAGGGAGTCTCGTCTCCCTCCGGGCTCTCGTCGCGCACCGCGCCCGCCCCCCGGAACAGGTCGCGGGCGTGCAGCCCGAAGACCGAGGCGTAGCCCAGGATGGTGCGCGCCGCCGGGTTGGCCTGGCGCACCAGTCCCGCAGAATCGAAGAGCACCACCCCGCTGGTCAGGTTGGAGATCACGGCCTCGCTGACGTTCTCACTCTTGGCGGCGCGCTGCCGCTCGATGCGGTGCAGCCGCTCCACCTCCCGCTCCTGCTCTTTGAGCCGCTGGATCACCGCCCGGTAGGCGGCCGCCTCGAAGGCGGCGCCCTCCACCGGCGGGCCGCTCTCCTCCACTTCGCCCTCCTCGCGGAGGCTGCGCCGCAGATAGCGCATCAGCAGCGCTGCCGCCACCAGGGCCGCCGCCGCCAGCAGCAGGACGAGGAGCATCTTCATCACCAGCGGATTGGCCAGCAGCTTCACAGCAGCATCCCCAGATACCAATTCACGGCGGCGTTGCCCGCGATGGCGGCCACCACCGCCATCCCGCCCAGGAAGATTCCGAAGGGGACCTCGTAGCCATGGTAGAAGACCAGGGCGGACTTCCAGGCGCGGCGGCGGGAAGCGGCCGGGTCCTCACGGTGCTTGGTTTGGCGGCGGCGCGTGCGCCGCAGCCAAACGACCAGCACGGTGACCAGCCCGAACAGCGAGCCCACCACCGAAGCTCCCAGCAGCGTGAACAGCGTCAGCTTGATGCCCAGGAAGGCCCCCACCATGCCCATGAGCTTCACGTCGCCGAAGCCCATGCCCTCGCGGCCGCGCGCCCACTGGTAGGCTGCGCCCGCTCCCCAGATCAGTCCCGCTCCCAGCCCCGCCGCCAGCAGCGCGCCCGCCAGCGAGAACAGCCGCCAGGCAATGCGCGAGTCGAGTGCCCCCGGGAAATACGCCGACAGCAGCCCCAGCGACAGGTCATCCACCGGGAGCAGCAGGCTGAACACCAGGCCCAGCCCCAGCCCGCTGAGGGTGAGTCCGTCGGGTAGGAGCTTGGTCTCGGCGTCGGTGAAGATCAGCCCCAGCAGCAGGAAGCAGAAGACGCAGAACTTCAGCGTGGGCCAGGTGGTGCCGAAGCGCGCGTAACAGGCCAGGAAAAGCAGCGCGGTGAGCACCTCCACCACCAGGTAGCGGGGGGTGATGGGGGCATGACACCGGCGGCAGCGTCCGCCCAGCACTACCCAGCTCACGACCGGCACGTTGTCGTAGAAGCG
>DASPRL010000333.1 GCA_035624475.1 Terriglobales bacterium | reverse complement strand
GTCCAAGAAGCGCAACCGCTCGCCCGGCTCCATCTGCTCCACGATGGCCTGCATCTCTTCGATGGGACGCGAGTGCAGCAGCACGAACTCGTGGAAGTAGGGCAACTGGCTGGTCACCCGCGCGGCCAGCTCCAGCGGCAGCCGCCGGAACAGGGCCTGCTGGTCTTCGAAGGGAAGCCCCACCAGCAGGACGGCCGCCTGGGGAGCGCTGGCCTGCTGCAGCAAGGCGACCGCCTGCTCCGCCTTGCCGGCGGCCATCAGCATGCGCAGCATCTCGGCGGCTGGTTCGGCCATGGCAGCCTCAGCACAGTACCATATCCGCGCAAGGCTCAGCGGTTCACGAGCTTCTGCATCTCTTCCGGGTAGCGGGCGCCCTGCACCGCGATCTGCGAGGCCGCGTCCAGTTCCCGGAGGTCCTGCGGGGAGAGTTCGACCGCGGCGGCGCCCAGGTTCTCCTCCAGACGATCCCGCTTGGTGGTGCCCGGGATGGGCACGATCCACGGCTTCTGCGCCAGCAGCCAGGCCAGCGCGATCTGGGCCGGCGTCGCCTGCTTCTGTTGCGCGAACCTGCCCATCAGCTCCACCAGCGCCTGGTTCGCCTTGCGGTTCTCCGGCGTGAAGCGTGGCAACTTGCTGCGGATGTCGGAGTTCTCGAAGGTGGTGGTCTCGTCGATCTTCCCGGTCAGGAAGCCCCGGCCCAGCGGGCTGAAGGGAACGAACCCGATCCCGAGTTCTGCCAGCGCCGGCAGCACCTCCGCTTCCGGCTCCCGCCACCACAGCGAGTACTCGCTCTGCAGCGCCGCCACCGGCTGCACGGCGTGGGCCCGCCGGATGGTCTTCACCCCCGCCTCCGAGAGCCCGAAGTGCTTCACCTTGCCTTGCCCCACCAGGTCCTTCACCGCTCCCGCCACCTCCTCGATGGGTACCTCGGGATCGACGCGGTGCTGGTAGAACAGGTCGATGACCTCGGTGCGCAGGCGCCGGAGCGAGCCCTCGGCGACCTCCCGGATGTGTTCCGGCCGGCTGTCCAGGGCGCTCCAGCGCGCTCCGCCTTGAGGATCAGGCTTGAAGCCGAACTTGGTGGCGATCACCACCTGGTCGCGGAACGGGGCCAGCGCCTCGCCCACCAGCTCCTCGTTGGTGAACGGGCCGTAGACTTCGGCCGTGTCGAAGAAGGTCACGCCGCGCTCGGCCGCGGCCCGGATGAGGGAGATCCCTTGCTGCTTGTCGACGGCGGGGCCTAGCCCGAAGCTCATCCCCATGCATCCCAGCCCCAGGGCCGAGACCTCCAGGCCGCTCTTCCCGAGTCTGCGTTTCTGCATGGCTCTCCTCCCGGCGGGTGGCCCACATTTACCCGCCGGACGAGAGCTTACCTCATCCCGCATCTGGAGCGGGCAAACGTGGGGCAGTTCCATCCCCCGAGGTAAAGCCCCACGTTTGGCCGCCGGAGACTCGGGACGGTTGAAGGGCTGACCCCTGCGGCCAAACGTGGGCCACCCGCCCTCTCGCGGCAGAGTATCCTCTAGCCCTTGGGTGGACGGACTTTGTTCCTGATCACCCAGCGCAGGAAAAGGCATACGACAACCAGTCCGACCCATCCTAGCAGCGATTCGACTAGGATGTTCCTGCCCACGGACGCTAGTGCGAACCAACCGGCAGTCAGCAGCGCCGTTACAACGCCATACTTCAGCAGTTCGGTGTCTGCTCTCATGGGCGGGTGGCCCACCTTTCGCGGCAGAGTATGTCCCGAAAGCGGAACAAGCCGGGGCTGCCCCACCCTTTCCCTGGTGCCCCACTCCAGCCCGCCTTTGGATTGAGTGGGTTGAACCCACCTTGTCACTGCGTGCGCGCGATCACGGTGAAGCCGATGCAAGCATCGTTGAAGTCCTCGCTGCCGGTCGGGTCTTCGTCCACCAGCATGTACATCAGCTTCACGCGCACGCTCTTGGGATCGGGCAGGCCGGGCGCGCGCGTGCCGGGAGGATTGTTGGGCGCGACGTTGATCGCATCCACCCAGGAATCCACCCGGATCTGCCGCACCTCCGTATCTCCTCCCCGGGTCTGCCATAGGTTGAAACCCGAGAGGAAGACCTCGGCGGATACCACCGGGCGGGAAAAGGTCACCGTCTTCATGGTGGTCCGTTCGCCGGCCCTGCCCTCGTCGAAGCAGCCATAGTCGCGCAGCACCTCGATCTGGTCTGGGGGAGCGGCCCAGGAGTTGCGCGGGGTGGCCTGCGCTGACTTGATCCACATCCCCAGGAAGAATCCGCAGGCGACCATCAGCGGCAGGAACGCTCGGGAGAAAGAGAGCCAGGAATGATGGGAATTCATGTCCCCTCCTTCCTTCGTGGGATTTGAGTCCATTACATGCCTGCGGTGCGCTGTACTCAAGCGCTCTTTCCTTGAAGCGCTCCTCGGGATGCGATGCGGAGCCTGCTCCCGGCGGGTGGCCCGCCTTTCGCGGCAGAGCATATCCCGACCGCGGAACGCGCCGGGGGTGCCCCACCCTTTCCCAGGTGCCCCACTCCAGCCCGCTTTTGGCTTGAGCGGGGCACCCGGCGTTCGGCGCCGCCACGTTGGCGTCTATTGGCTCACGATCATCTCCAGCGTCGAGCTGTGGTTCACGCCCACCGTCGCGTTGCTGCCCACGACGGGTGCGCCGAAGACGGTTCCTTGCGCGTTGGCGCTACTGTTGTCCGACTTCTGATGGTTTCGCGTAGTGGTCGGGCCCAAGGTGGTCACCTGCTCCAGCGCCAGGATCTGCGTGCGCTGTGCCCCGTTCTCCCGGAACTCCAGGTTGATTTGCCCTTGCGGCCCCGGCCCGCAGACCTCGGTGAACGTGTTGAGGTCCACCGTGCAGCTTTGGCTGAACGACGTGGCGGGATCGAGTTGGCTGGTGTCGAAGGCCAGCACCAGGTGCTGCGTGTTCTGCCCCGTGAACGAGCTGGCGGGAATGTCTCCGACGATCTGGTCGAAGCTGAAGCTGCTGAAGTCGGGGGCCAGGCTGGTGGCTAAGTAGGACAGGGTGGCACTGGCTCCGCTGCCGGTGCTGGATGTGCGCGAAACCTGCAGGTTGAAAGAAGAGTTCGGCCCAGTCGACTCGTTCAGGCTGGCGAACTCGCCGTCCTGCTTGAACTTGAGATGCTGCGTCTGCGCCACCAGGGCCGCAGGCAAGAGCACCATCAGCATAACCACAGCTAAGGTCTTCATGTCGTTCTCCTTGCCCCATGTGGGGGAATTCCGCGTAAAGTCGAGCTTCGGTTCGGCCCTGCAGTGCCGGGGATTCTCCGCTACCCGGCCGCGAGATTTCAAGGAATATGTGGCCTGCAGTTGGCGCTTGTTGCACGCATACCGAACATCCCAGCGCAAGGCCTGCTGACGGGCGGGTGGCCCACCCGAATCCTGCGGCTGCCCCATCCTTCGGGAGATCCGACTCCTCTAGGGGAGCGTGATTGCCCAGGTTACCCGTTGCCGGAGACGCCAGGGAGGATACTCCTGAGTTCGGCCTGTCAAGGGAAAAAGTGGTTTTTGTTCCGGAATCGAAACATGCGACCTCGATCGCCGTAGGTGAGATGGCTTAAGAGCACCGCAGCCGGTCTCGTCGGCACGTGTCGGCGGGCTGACACTGCGTCAGCCGGCTGCCACCTGACTCCGTCACTCGCCTTGACACTCCATTCGGAGGCTAACGCTAACTACCATTAGTGCCATCACTTACAGCCCATTGTGCTCTTCATCACACATGGCGTGTGACGTGCACTACAACCAAGCGTAGGTGCCATCACATGCTCAGGATCACAGTACAGACCGAAGGCAACAAGACGGTGCTCAAGCTCGATGGCAAGATCACAGGCCCGTGGGTCCAGGAACTGGAAGGCTGCTGGGAGACGCTGCGCCGGGTGCAGGCGGGCAAGAAAATGGTGGTCGACCTGGCCGACGTCAGCTTCGTCAACGGCGCCGGCAGCCAGCTCTTGGAGCACATGCACGGGGAAGGGGCGGAGCTTCTGGGCGAAGGTCCGCTCACCCGCTCCATCGTGGAAGAGATCGAGGGCCGCGCGACAACGGCCCATGGAAAGGTGGGATAACGACATGGCAACCGCACGTTCACCCTACGGAATGGCAATCGCAGAGAGCTGTCAAGGCTGCGAGCAGCGCAACGGGGACTTCTTCTGCAGCTTCGCCAGCCCCGCGCTGCGCGTCTTCGAAAAGCTCTCTTTCACTTCGACCTTCCCCAAGGGGGCGGTCATCTTCGTCGAGGAGCAGGCGGCGCGCGGCATCTTCGTGCTGTGCCGCGGCCGGGTCAAGCTCTCGGTCAACTCCAGCGACGGCAAGACCCTGATCGTGCGCATCGCCGAGCCCGGCGAGGTGCTGGGGCTGAGCTCCACCGTCCTGCACAAGCCTTACCAGGTGACCGCGGAGACCCTGGAGCCCTGCCAGTTGAAGTTCGTGCGGGCGGAGGACTTCCTGCAGTTCCTGCAGAAGGACGCCGACGTCTGCTTCCGCGTCGCCCAGCAGTTGAGCGAGGAGTACAACCAGGCCTGCCGCGAGATCGGCTCCCTGGGGCTCTCGCACTCCGCCGCCGAGCGCCTGGCCAGCCTGCTGCTGGATTGGGGCGCCTCCAACGGCTCCGCCAACAAGCAGCCCGTCCGCCTCACCCTCACCCACGAAGAGATGGCGCAGATGATCGGCACCAGCCGCGAGACCGTCACCCGCCTGCTGGGCAAGTTCCGCGAGCGGCAGCTCATCCAG
>DASPRL010000332.1 GCA_035624475.1 Terriglobales bacterium | reverse complement strand
CCTGCACCTTCAGCGTAGCCAGGTCGAAGACGGTGGACATGGCTTCGCGGCCGTTGCTGGTGTAGCCGCGTCCCCCGGCCAGGGCCACGCCGTGCACGCCCGCGGTGTCGGGGACGTCGCCCGTCACCTTCCAGGTATCGGTGCTCACCACCATCACGTGCGTACCGCGGGTGATGAACAGCCGGTGCGAACCGGGATCGTACGTCAGGTAGTCCCAGAAACCCTCCCCGCCCAGGACCACGGTCTTGGTGAGCTTGTAATGAGGCGGGGAACCGGCGGTGGCGGCCGGGACCAGGCACAGCAACAGCATGACCAGCAGCAAACCGCATAAACAACGAGCTTTCATGATGCTCCTCCGTTCATTGGGGAGACGGCCGGCTGGAGCCCGGGGTTGCGGGCCCGGAGCCGGGCTGCGTCTCCATCAGTTTCAGGTTCTCCGCCTTCCACTCCATGGCGTCGTGGATGCGCCGGCGGCCGCTGGGGTGGTCATAGAAGATCCACTCCTCGACCTGCCCCGGCTCCATCTTGCGGTACTCCCCCAAGTGGATGGCCGCCTGGGCGAAGCCGTCGGGCTGGCGGCTGGCGTTCAGACCGTACATGTCGGCCTCGTGCTCCTGGGTGCGGGTGAAGGTATTGAAGACCGGGGTGAGCACGAAGAAGTAGAGCGAGCCCAGCAGGACCACCAGCGGCAGGACGGCGGTGTCGCCCACCCCCCGGATCTGCCACTTCTCGCCCCAGCGCTGCAGCGCCCACTGCAGCGACCAGGCCAGGTAGGCGAAGAAGATCACCGCCATCACGCTGAGGAACAGCATGCCGTTGTAGATGTGGTCGAGTACGTAGTGGCCCATCTCGTGCCCCATCACCGCCTGGATCTCCTCCGGCGAGCCGCGGTGCAGGAGGTTGTCGTTGAGGGTGATGCGCATGGTGTTCCCGAAGCCGCTCACGTTGGCGCTCATGCGGGTGGACTTGGTGGATTCGTCGATCTCATAGACGTCGCGCACGGGGATGCCGTTGGCCCGCGCCAGGCTCAGGATGGGCTGCGTGATCCTGGGGTCCTCGAGCCGCTTGGGATGGTAGAAGATGGGCTGCAGGAAGACGGGGCCGATCAGGACCAGGAATACGAGGAACACCATGCTCACCACCGCGCCCAGCACCGGCCAGCGCCGCGGGAAACGCCGCACCACCCCGAACAGCAGCATGACCAGGATGCCGCCCATCACCAGCCCCACCAGCAAGCCCTTGACCTGGTCGCCCACCCAGGGGCCGAAGCTCTGCGTGGCCAGCCCGTACTTGTGCTCGCGGGAGTAGCCTTCGTACACGGTCAGCGGGAAGCCCAGCACGGTGGCGACCAGCAGGTACTGGAACCAGTACAGCGCCGTCTGCAGCGGCTTGAAGCGGGTGATGCGCTCGGCCAGGTTACGCATGCGCGCCGACCAGCGCAGGTTCAGCAGCAGCAGCGCGATGACGGCGCCGTAGAGGAAGTCCCACAGGATCAGCCAGTATCCGCCCTCGAAGTAGGCGTCGGAGCGGGCTTTGCTCTCGGCCGGGATCTCCGCCAGGTAGGCACGAGTGGCGGCTTCCGCGTTGAAGTTCGGAGAAGGCTGGGCCTCCGGCGGCACCGTGATCACCGAAGGCATGGCCGTGAGCGGCTGTTGCCCTGGCGGGGGCGCCGCTTGCGCCGCCAGCATCATCGGGAAGACAGCGAGTATCGCCAACATGGGCAGCCGCCGGCGCCATCCACGCAGAGCCATGCTTTCCTCCTTGCTCCCGGAACCCCGGAAAACCCGCAAGTATATACGAGCGGGGCGCGCCAGAACCTCACGACCCTCCCCCGGAAGCATGCCCGCTCATATAGAAGTGCACGGCCGGGGTGATGACCAGCGAGAGCGCCATGGAGACGAGGATGCCGCCGATGACGGCGATGGCCAGGGGCTTCAGCATCTCGGAGCCCGCGCCCAGGCCCAGCGCCAGGGGCAGCATGCCCGCCACCGTGGCCAGCGCGGTCATCACGATGGGGCGCAGGCGCCGCCGCCCCGCCTGCAGGATGGCCTCGGCGGCGCTCAGGCCTTCCCCGCGGTACTTCTGCTCCGCATCCAGCAGCAGGATCCCGTTCTTGGCCACGATGCCCACCACCATGATCAGGCCCATGAAGGAGGCGATGTTGAAGCTGGTGCGGGTGAGGAGCAGCGCCAGGACCACGCCCGAGGTGGAAAGCAGCGCCGAGGAGAGGATGGCCACGGGCGCGGCGAAGCTGCGGAACTCCATCAGCAGCACCAGGAAGACCAGCACCACCGCCAGCAGCAGCACCACCATCAGGTCGTGGAAGGAGCGCTGCTGCTCCTCGTAGGTCCCGCCGTAGACCACGCGGATGCCGGCGGGCAGCTTCATCCCGGCCACCACCTTCTGCGCCGCGGCCATGCCACTGCCCAGGTCGAGGCCTTCCAGGCGGGCGGTGACGGCCACGTCGCGCTGCAGGTTCTCGCGCCGCACCTCGGTCTGTCCCGGCAATTCGCTCAACTGCGCCAGCGAGCCCAGGGTGGCGGTGGTGCCGCTGCTGCTGTTGAGCAGCGTGTTCTTCATGGCCTCGAGTGAGGCGCGGTTGGCGGCGGGAAAGCGCACGCGGATGGTGTAGGCGCGGTCGTTGGCCACCACCGGATTGGCCGCGGGCTCGCCCTGCAGGATGGCGGAGGCGTCGGTGGCCACCTCCTCGGGGGTGAAGCCGGCGCGCGCCGCCAGTACCGGGTCCACCTGGAAGACCACGGCGGGGCCGCTGATGGAGTTCTCGATGCCGTCCAGCACGTCCACCACGTGCGGGACCTTGCGCAGCGCCTCGCCTACCTGCGGCGCCCACTGCCGCAGCAATTCCGGGTCGGTGGAGAAGAGCTTCACCTGGATGGGCTCGGGAGCGCCGGTCAGGTCGCCGATCATGTCCTGCAGCACCTGGATGAACTCCACGTCCACCGCCGGTTCCTGCTGGGCGATCTGGGCGCGGGCGTCAGCCATGATCTCGTCGATGTCGCGGCGCCGCCCCGGCTTGAGTTTGACCGAAATGTCGCCGGTGTTGGCCTCGGTCACCGCCGCCAGTCCCAGTTGCAGCCCGGTGCGCCGCGAGGTGCTCTCCACCTCCGGCATGGCGCGCAGGATCCGCTCCATGTGGCCGACCACACGGTCGGTCTCCTCCAGCGAGCTGCCCGCGGGCATGATGTAATCCACGATGAAGCCGCCCTCGTCCATCGTCGGCAGCAGGTCGGTGCCCAGGGCCTTGTAGCAGCCGAGCGACGCCACCACCAGAAGCCCGGCGAGCAAGGCCAGCACGCCCGGACGCGCCAGCGCGAAGCGCAGCCAGCGTTCGTAGAACTTCACCAGGCGGCCGAAGCGCCCGGTGAGCGCTGCGTCCTCGACCTGCGCGAGCGGCTCGGCGGTCGGCGGCGGGGCCGGTGGGTCCGCAGCTGCCTTGGGCTCGCGGATCAAGTACTGGCTGAGGTTGGGCGTCCAGGTCAGAGCCAGGGCGAGCGAGGTCAGCAGGGCGGCGCTCATGGTCACCGCCAGCGCGCGGAAGAAGACGCCGGTCACCCCGGTGATGGTGATCAGCGGCAGGAAGACCACGATCGGAGTGAGCGTGGAGCCCACCAGGGGCACGGTGATCTCGCGCAGCCCGCTGCGGATGGCCTCCAGCCGCCCCTGGCCGGTGTCGCGGTGCAGCACGATGTTCTCCACCACCACGATGGCGTCGTCGATGACCAGCCCCACCGCCGCCGCCAGCCCGCCCAGGGTCATCAGATTGAAGCTCTGCCCCAGCACCCGCAGCACGATCACGGTCACCAGCAGGGTGACGGGGATGACCAGACCGGCCACGATCGAGGTCCCCCAGTCGCGCAGAAACACCACCATGATGATGCAAGCCAGGATGAGGCCGATGAGGATGGCGTCGCGCACGCTCCCAATCGACTGGCTCACGATCTCCGACTGGTCATAGAAGGGCTTCAGCTCGATGCCCGGGGGCAGGGCGGCGCGAATCGCGTCTACCTCGTCGTGCACCTCGTTGGCCACGGTCAGGGTGTTGCTGAGCGGCTGGCGGTTGATGCTGAGCAGCACCGCCGGCTTCCCGTTGGCGGTGACGATGGTGTACACGGGCTTGACCGCGGGCGCCACCCGGGCCACGTCGCCGATGCGGATGGGTACCCCCGCGGGCGTGCTCTTGATCA
Organism: Terriglobales bacterium; assembly: GCA_035624475.1. NCBI lineage: Bacteria > Pseudomonadati > Acidobacteriota > Terriglobia > Terriglobales > Terriglobales bacterium. The sequence continues at coordinate 3,277 of DASPRL010000332.1, read as the reverse complement.
CGATGTTGCCGATCTGCGCCGGATCCTGCACCTGCCCGTTCACCAGGCCCAGGTAGAGCTGGTGATTGCGCTCCAACAGCCCTGGCGACTCGATCAGGTTGGTCCGGCGGATGGCCTCCAGGATGTCGGGCACGGTCACCGAGGCCTGCAGCAGCTTGGCCGGGTCGGGCGTGATCTGGAACTCCGGCACCTGCCCGCCCTGCACCAGCACCGTGGCCACCCCGTCCAGGCGGTTGAGCCGCGGCTTGATCTCGTAGGTGGCCAGCTCCCACAACTGCGTGGGCGGGACCCGGTCGGAGGTCAGGCTGTAGCCCAGGATGGGGAAACTGGCGAAGGTGAGGCGGTGGCTCTCGATGCGGGCGGTGGCCGGCAGCTCCGACTGCGCCCGCGAGAGCGCCGCGTCCACCAGCTGCAGCGTCTGCACCATGTCCACGTTCCAGTCGAAGAACAGGTCCACCTCGGCGGAGCCGCGGCTGGTGATGGAGCGCACCGCCTGCAGTCCGGGAACGCTGTTCACCGCCTCTTCGATGGGGCGCGTCACCGTCACCATCATCTGGTCGATGGGCATCACCCCGTTGTCCACCCCGATCACGATGCGCGGGAAGTCGGTGGAGGGGAAGACCGCCACCGGCAGGGTGAAGGCCAGGTAGCCGCCCACCGCCGCCAGAGTCACGATCAGGAAGAGGATGCTCTTGGCATGGCGCGTGAACCAGTAGGTGGACTGCTCCGCCTCGCTGGGGCCGGGTCCGGGATGGAAAAATGAGCGCAAGCCCATACGCGCTGGGGTGTGCTACTGGTGGTCGGGGCCCGAGGAATCCGTCTTGCCCGCGCCTCCCTGGGCGTTCCCGGGTTCCTCCACCTTGACGCGGGTGTTGTCGGGCAGGCCGTAGGCGCCGGTGGTGACCACGCGCTCGCCCGCCTGCAGCCCGGCGGTGATCTGGACCTCGCTGTCGTGGCGGATGCCCGCCTGCACGCTGCGCTGGTGCGCGCGCCCGTCCGCGCCCACCACCATCACCGAGGTCGTACCCTCGCTGCTCAGCAGCGCCGCCGCCGGCACCACCACCGCGCCCGGCACGTGCTCGGCCACGATCACGACCCGCGCGCTGGTGCCGGGGCGCAGCTTGTTGTCCTTATTCGCCGCCTGCACCCAGACCTCGAGGGTGGTGCTGCCCGGGTCCACCGCCGGGCTCACCAGCGCGACCTTGGCGGGGACGGCCTCCTCCGTGCCCGTGGTCAGCGTGGCCGCGTCGCCTACCTTGAGCAACGCCGCCTCTTCCTGGGGCACGTGGATGCGGCAGATGACCTGCGACAGGTCCATCACCGTGATCAGGGGCTCGCCCGCGGCCGCCATCTGCCCGGGATAGAGCGGGCGCTCGGTGACCACGCCGTCGATGGGGCTGCGGATCTCGGAGTAGCCGAGCTGGGCCGCCGCGCCCAGATACTTGCCCTTGGCCGCCGCCAGTTCCCCAGAAGCGGCGCGCAGTTGCTGCTGCTTCCCTCCGGCCTCGAGTGCGGCCAGATGCTGGCGCGCGATCTCGTACTGGTTGCGCGCTTCGGTGAGCGCCACCCCTGCCTGGTCCAGCTCCTTGCGCGGCAGCGCGCCTTCCTTGTAGAGCTGCTCGCGGCTGGCGTAGACCTTCTGCTGCGCCTCGTAGGCGGCCCGCGCCGCCTTCTCGTCCCCTTCCGCTTTCTTCATGGCCTCGGGGACGCCGGCCTGGGTGGTGGTCTCATAGGTGGCCTGCGCCTGCTCGTAGGCGCCCTTGCTCTCCATCTCGGCCGCCGCCAGGTCCTGGTTCTCCAGCACCGCCAGCAACTGCCCGCGCCGCACCTTGCTGCCCTTCTCCACCAGGAAGCGCCGCACCGGCGCGCTGATCTTGGGAGTGAGCACCGCTCCTTGCAGGGGATAGAGGACGCCCTCCGCCTCCACCACCCGGTCGATGCTGGTGCGTTGGGCGGGCGCCGCCTGCACGCTGACCACGGGCTCTTTGTCGCCGGACTGGGAACATCCGGCGAGCCACACCAGCACCGTCGCGACAGAAGCAAACGCCAGCATCCGGAAGTTTGCCCGGATCTTCGTCTTCCCTCCTCCCATCTCGCCAGCCTCGTTCCTATGATACGGGATTACTCGGGATGCTTGAGGGTTTCGCCGTTGGGGCCCACCTGGACCTCCGACCTCTTGCCTTGGGTACGCAGCTGCGCCTCGTACGCCACCAGCTTCCCTCCTTTGGTGAGGGACTCCACTTTGGTGATGGTGCCCGCGCCCGCCTTCCTTTGGAGCGCGTCCCGCACCGCCGCGGGCAGCGCTTCCAGGGCCACCTGCTCTTCCACCTCGAGGACAGTGCCGTCGGCCGCGATGGTCACATCCTCGCCGTGACCGTTGACCGTCAACTGGACTTCGTACACCAGCTTGCCATCCTCGACCTCGCTGGAGTAGCCGCGCACCGTGGCTCCCCGGCTCAACTCGGCCGCCGTCCTCCGCACCGCCGCCGGCAGGTCGGACTGCCGGAGCGGCTTTTCCTTGCCTGGCATGCTGGCTGCAACGAGCAGGGCCAGCGCCAGGGTCGTGAGCATCATCGTCGCATTCCTGACTCTCATCGGTTCCTCCTGTTTCTTAGAAGCTCCCCGTGAGCGTTTGCAGATTGGCCAGGGCGACGCGGTAGCGGGCCTCGCCGTCATCGTAGGCGTTGCGCGCCGCGATGAGCGTGTTCTGCGCGTCCACCACCTCCAGCACCGAGACCTCGCCCGCCTGGTAGCGCAGGGTGGTCAGGCGCTGGCTTTGCTCCGCCAGTTCGGCGGAATTTCGCAGCGTCTCCAGTTCGTCCCGCGCCGTCTCCGCCTCCCCGTAAAAAGACTCCAGGTTGGCCAAGAGCTCGCGCTGGGCCGCGCTCAGCTCCAGGCGCGCCTGCTGCCGCCGCAACTGCGCCTGCTTCACCTTGCTCTGCGTCGCTCCCCAGTTCCACACGGGGAAGTTGAGGGTGACGGCCGCGGCGTAGCCCAGGTTCAGGATGGGACCAGTGTGCGTGGCGAAGGTGTTGGCATCGATGCCGTACCAGTAGTCGAAGCTGAGCGAGGGCAGATGCCCGCCCCAGGCCGCCGTGACTTCGTGGTCGGCCACCTGCACCGCGGCCAGCGCCGCGCTCAGCTCCGGGTTGTTGCGCGAGGCCATCTGCCGCACCTCGCCGGGCGAGGGCAGCGGCGGTGGCAGCCGCAGGTCGTCCACCACCGAGAAGTTCTGCTGGAAGTCGGGGAACAGCAGCACCGCCAGCGCCAGCCGCGC
>DASPRL010000331.1 GCA_035624475.1 Terriglobales bacterium | reverse complement strand
GCCTGCGCGACAAGTTCGGCGAGTCCGCCGTGTCGCTGGGCAGCGGTCTCAAGCAGCGGTTCCGCGAGCGCATCCACGAGAACCCCGCCTCGCTCCCCGGCAAGAAGCCCAAGAAGTAGCGGAACTTCGTCCCTCCGGCTTACGTTCTACCTGCCAGCCCGTCTATTGGGGTAAACCACGAAAAGGATGGCCTCCAATGCGAATCCTGCGCGCGACCCTTCTGCTGGCCGGCCTGCTGCTGCCCACGCTGCTGTGGGCCGCCCCCGCCGACACCTCCTCCTCCACCGACAACCCCTTCCACTGGACCGGCAAGCTCCAGCCCGACCAGTGGGTGCGCATCAAGAACGTGAGCGGCGACATCCGCGCCGAAGGCGTGGCCGGCGACCAGGTGGAGATCACCGCCACCAAGAGCGGCCCCGACGCCGACCAGGTCCGCATCGAGGTCGTCCAGGATTCCGATGGGGTCACTCTCTGCGCCGTCTATCCCAGCGGCTGGGGCGAAGAGAACCACTGCGCCAGCGGCCACGGCTGGCACAACAGCACCCGCGGCAATTTCCACGCGCGCGTGGACTTCACCGTGCGCCTGCCCCGCAACCTGCTCTTCGACGCCCAGACCGTCTCCGGCAAAGTGGAGGCCGAGCACCTGGGCCGCCGCGCCCTGGTCAGCAGCGTGAACGGCGCGGTGCAGGTCTCCACCGCCGAGTGGGCCGAGGCCACCACCGTGAACGGCTCCATCACCGCCCGCTTCGGCTCCTCCGACTGGCCCGACGCCCTCAAGCTGGCCTCGGTCAACGGCGCCATCGACCTCGAGGTCCCCGCCGACTTCAGCGCCGAGGTCAGCTTCAGCTCCGTCAACGGCCGCTTCGAGACCGACTTTCCCTTGACCGTGCAGGGCGGCGTCAGCCGCTTCCACCTCACCGGCACCATCGGCTCCGGCGGCCGCCGCCTCAAGCTGGAGACCGTCAACGGCAGCGTCACCCTGCACAAACGCGCTATGAATTGATGGAGGAAGGAGCCGCCCGCACCCCCGCCCAGGGCCGAGGGACGAGTGCCCCCGTGCTCCTGGAAACGAGAAACGAGAAACGAGAAACTAGAAACTCATTTCTTGATCACTCCGCAGGCGACGCGGTCGCCGGCGTTGCCCGCGGGATCGGTCTTCATGTCGTCCGCCTTGGCGTGCACCACCAGCGCGGTGCCGCCGTTCGCGAACAGCGAGTCTTCGCGCTCCCCCAGGCTCACCCGCTGGTTGTGGACGGTGGTCTTGGCGTTGCCCTTGGCGTCCACCCGGATGTTGGGCATGTCGCCGGCGTGCGGTCCTTGCGGGTTCATCAGCCCGTGCTTCATGTGGGCGGGATTGAAGTGCGGCCCCGCGCTCTTGAAGTCCGGCCCTTCGCACATCGCGTTCTGATGGAAGTGCAGCGCGTGCTCGCCCGGCGTCAGCCCGTGCAGCCGCAGCTTGATGGTCACGCCGTGATCGCCGGCTCCGGCCCCGCCGCTGATCTCCGCCGTGCCCACGCTCTGCCCCTGCGCGTCCTTCAGCTCGGTGGTGACCGTGATCTTCTTGCCCCAGGCCGCGCCCGCGGCCAGCAGCAGCACTACTCCCAGCAGCATCCCCTGGCGCATGACTCCCTCCTTATGGACCGGCGGAGAGTGTATCGCAAAGCGGGGTGCGAGGGCGGAGGGCCGCTTCTCCTAGGTACCGGGCGCAGAGGGCTGAGCGCTGCTCCTGACGAAGGCGGCGACCTCTTCCCAATTCCACTCCACCACCCGCCGTCCCGACAGTTCCCGGGGGACGGTGGGGCGGCGCTCGCCGTGGATGTACACCCCCATCATGGGCAGCCGGGCCGCGCGCGCGCACTGCATCTCCCAGCGGGCGCCGGGAGCGGTCAGGGTGCGCCAGCTCAGCAGCGCGATCATGGCGTCGCAGCCCTCCACCGCGCGCCGCGTCTGGCTCTTCCAAGCCTCGTCCGCGGCCCGCTTGGGGGTCATGTCCACGAACTCGATGGGCAATCGCTGCTGGCGGGCGGGGGCGACCAGGAACTCGCGGTAGGGCTTGTCCTCTTCGGCGAAGCTCAGGAAGATGCGGCGGGCCATGGGGGCCCTCCTC
>DASPRL010000330.1 GCA_035624475.1 Terriglobales bacterium | reverse complement strand
GCACGACTTCATCGATCTTGCTGGCATCGATGCCGGCGTCTTTCATGCACTGCCTGCACGGGCCGACCGAGCGGCTGATGATGTCCTCCACCATCTGCTCCAGTTTGCCGCGGGTCAGGCGCTTCACCAGGTGCTTGGGGCCGCTGGCGTCGGCGGTGATGAACGGCAGATTGATCTCGGTCTCCATGGTGGTGGAGAGCTCGATCTTGGCGCGCTCGGCGGCGTCGCGCAGACGCTGCAGCGCCATCTCGTTGCCCTTGGCGCGCAGGTCCAGGCCTTCTTCCTTCTTGAACTCTTCCACCAGCCAGTCCACGATGCGCTGGTCGATGTTGTCGCCGCCCAGGTGGGTGTCGCCGTTGGTGGATTTCACCTCGATGACGCCCTCGCCCACCTCCAGGATGGAGATGTCGAAGGTGCCGCCGCCGAAGTCGTAGACGGCGATGGTCTCGTCCTTCTTCTTGTCCAGGCCGTAGGCCAGCGCAGCCGCGGTGGGCTCGTTGACGATGCGCTTGACGTCCAGCCCGGCGATGCGCCCGGCGTCCTTGGTGGCCTGCCGCTGCGCGTCGTTGAAGTAGGCGGGCACGGTGATGACCGCCTCCTTCACGCTTTCGCCCAGGTAGGCCTCGGCCGCCTTCTTCAGCTTCTGCAGGATGAGCGCCGAGATCTCCGGCGGGGTGTACTCCTTGCCCTGCGCCACCACCCCCACGTGGTCGCCCGACTTGACCACCTTGAAGGGCACCATCTTCATCTCTTCCGAGACTTCGTCGTAGCGCCGCCCCATGAAGCGCTTGATGGAGTAAATGGTGTTCTCGGGGTTGGTGATGGCCTGGCGCTTGGCCACCTGTCCCACCAGCCGCTCCCCGGTCTTGGTGAAGCCGACGACGGAGGGAGTGGTGCGGCCGCCTTCCTCGTTGGGGATCACCTTGGGCTCGCCGCCCTCCATGACCGCTACCACCGAGTTGGTCGTGCCCAGGTCGATGCCAATGATCTTGCCCATTGTCGCTTACCTCCCACTTTATAAGTGCTTGTTTTTCTTTGATTTGTCGATGGTATCCTAAAACTTGAGTGGGTTATTGTCAATACATTGGATGTGCCAGAGATTCAGGCGGTTGCGGAGACTTCAACAGGGCGGGGCTTGTCAGTCATACCTCTCGTAGACGATGGACTTGCGCTCCCAGCCGAGTTCCTTGAGCAGGGCGCGGTTGGCGTCCACCATGGCCTTGAGCCCGCAGATGTAGGCGTGGCGGTCGAGGTGGCGGGCGGCCAGCGCGCGCACGTGCTCCTGCACGTGGCCGCGCAGGCCCGTCCACTCCGCGCCTTCGCGGCTGAGCGTGGGCAGGTAGTGGAAGTTGGGGTGGCGGCGCGCCAACTCCTCCCACTCCTCGTGATAGTAGAGTCCGGCGCGGTGGCGCACGCCGAAGATCAGCCAGAACTCGCGGCCGCGGTGGCGCTCTTCCTCCGCAAACAGCCACTCCAGCATGCCGCGAATGGGGGCGATGCCGGTGCCGGTGGCGATGAACAGGGAATCGCGCCGCGGCTGGCGCAGGGTGAAGAAGCCCAGCGGCCCCTGGAAGCGGATGGCGCCGCCCTCCTGCAGGTCACACAGGTAGTTGGAGAAGAAGCCGCCGGGAACGCGGTTCAGGCAGAGGTCGAAGCGGTGGCCGCGCGGCGCCGAGGCCAGGGAGTAGGCGCGGGTGATCTCGCGCCCGTCGTGCTCGGCCACCAGCGAGATGAACTGCCCGGGCGTGAACTCGAAACCCTCGGCGCCCCCCACCTCGAACTCCAGGTGCTTGGTCTGCTCGGAGAGCGGGAGGCATTGCAGCAGGCGGGCGGTGCGGAAGCTTTCAGCCATTTTAGATTGAAGATTTCAGATTGCAGATTTGCCGCAGTCCCTTAGCTGCCAGCTACTCAGTCAGCTACTCCACGGTCACCGACTTCGCCAGATTGCGCGGCTGGTCCACGTCGCAGCCGCGCCGCACCGCGATGTGGTAGGCCAGGAGCTGCAGCGGGACG
>DASPRL010000329.1 GCA_035624475.1 Terriglobales bacterium | reverse complement strand
TGGAGAGGAAAGCCTCGCAAGGTCGGCAGCCGTCCAAGTGCTTTTCCAGGGCATCGCACAGGGTGTCGTCCAGCGCGTCGTCGAGGTAGTCGGAGAGGGCGGCGAAGAGCTGGCGGCAGCGGCGCGGGCGAGCGGCGGATGGCCCCGGCCGGGGAGCGCGCCGGGCACGTCGCTTCCCTGCCCCTGCCAGTTCGTTGCGCAGGAAGACGCGGGCGCGGTGCAGGCGCACGCGCACCGTGGGCTCGCGCAGCCCGGTGACGCGCGCGATCTCGGCGGCGGAGAGTTCCTCCATGTCGTGCAGCACCAGGATGAGGCGATAGGCCGGGGGCAGCTTCTGCACCGCTGCCTGCAGCCGCGCGGCCGCTTCGCCGCGCAGGACCGCCGCCTCGGGCGTGGGATGGTCGCCGCCGGCCAGCGATTCCAACTCCTGCCGGTCGGGCAAGAGATCTTCAAGAGAAAGATTCACTTTGGGCGCGAACTTGCTCTTGCGGCGGCTCATCAGGCAGCGGCTGCGCGCCACCTTGTAGAGCCAGACGGCCAGGCCCTGGGGGCTGGAGATCTTGCCGAGCTGAGGGACGGCGCGCAGCAAGGTCTCCTGCATGGTGTCTTCGGCGTCCTGGCGGTGGCCGCAGACTTTCATGCTGAAGGAGAAGACGGTATCCTGCAGCAGCGCCAGCGCCCGCTCCAGGGAAGCGGGCTGCTTCTGCTGCAGGGCGTGGAATGCCTGTTCGACCTCAGGGCGCATGGCGGAGGCTAGGAGCGCTTGCTCTTGCCTCCGATGCGAAGCCGCTCCGCCGCCCGGCTGGAGCGGGCGGCCAGGGCACCCAGGGTGGTGCCCACGGTGCGAGCCACGTCGATCAGCAGGCTCTCACCCGGAGGGACGGTGCCTCTGCGGGTAGACCTGCTGCGGGAACTTTTCTTGCCCCGCGCTGCCGACTTGAGCTTTGCCGGGCGGGACGGCTGCTGCCTTTTCGCTGGCATTTGCGCTCTCTCCTTGGCGAGGGTCTGGCAACCCCGCTCCTATACTAAACGCCTCCTGGGCTGGGTTTCCAAGCACAGCCGGGTCGCGGTCACCGTTGGCGCCCGCGGAGTCTCCGGTAAGCCGTGATCGCGGCAAAGCGGCAGTAGTTGGCGGCCGCCCGCAGCCGGAGCAGCGGCGGCGCCGGCGAGTGGACCACCTCCCGGTAGTAAGTCAGCGTGGCTTTCGGACTGGAGGCAGCCAGGGCGAAGAACTTCCGGTCGTAACTGTCGGGGCTGGCGTGGACGATCATCAACGTCTCATTGGCGAACCGGGTGGCGTACTTCCGTGCCAAGCGGTGCCAGATGAGACCCAAGGGGCAGAACCGCTCACCTTCGGGATAGGGAAAGAACTCCCTGAGCGCAGCGGTGCGATTCATGCCGCAACGGTCGCCGGGACCAAGGAGACGCAGGGTGTCGGCCAGAGTGAAGGTGTCCACCACCTCGGCCGGAAAGCGCTTGCCCACGATGGAGCCGTCGGGGCGGGAGCAGAGGCCGAGCACGTTATAAAAGCGGGAGGGATCGGGGATCTGGCGCCAGTGGTAGTCGAAGCGTTCCAGGGCGTCGGCGAGCAGGCAATCGTCGGAATCCACGAAGCCCAGGAACTCGGCCTCGGCCGCCGCGACGCCCAGATTCATGGCGGTATGCTGTCCGCCGTTGGGCTTCCAGAAGTAGCGGAGGGGAAAAGACGCCTTCCAGGAGGACACCAGCTCCCGAGTGCCGTCCGTGCTGCCGTCATCCACGACGAGCCACTCGAAGTCGTGGAAGGTCTGGGCGAGCAGGCTTTCGTACACGCGTCCCAGGGTGTGGGCGCGGTTGTAGGTCGCGGTGACTACCGAGAATCTCACCCGCCAGGTTCTCCGCGCAGGAAGCCGGCCTGGAGCCGCCGCCTGCGACAGAGAGTCTACATCCTCCCTGGCGCCAGAAAGGAATACGGGACCGGACGAAACTCGCCCGGCCCCGTAAGCTGTCTCACCCTGGCTACTGGGCCAAAGGCGTGATGGTCCCGCAAGTGCCTCCGGAAATACGATTGGTTCCGGCACCACCTTGCGTAAAGGAGAAGAGGGTACCTCCGCTGTTGTTGAGGCTGCAGGAGCTGTTGTTGATGATCCTGGACCCTCCCACGTTGACCGAAGAGCCCGCCCCTGCGGTGATGCCGTTGGCATTGAAGGTCGACTCCGAACTCTCGATCGCCATCTGGGCATCGCCGGTGGCGGCATCGTCAGCCTTCATCCCGTCGTTCGTGGCAAGTTCGGTGATCGAGTGATTCACCAAGACCCGGCTGTGCTGGGCAGCTTCGATGCCGATGTTATCGAGAGTGATGTTGGAACCCTCGACCCCGACCTGCACCGCCGGCACTTGCGCGTTGGCGGCGCGAATGCCCACGCCGGCATTGTTGTTGATCACCGTGTTGATGACATGCACCCGAGCCTGAGTCGCCTGGTTGAGCGCGATATCGATGCCGTTCTGCGTGAAGCCGAAGATGAAGCAGTTCTCGACGGTTAGCTCCTTGCCGGCCAGGAAGCGGATGGCGTTCAGCCCGGTCCCGATCCCGTTGAAGCGGAGGTGGCGCAGGGTCACGACGTCGTTGGCGCCGGCCTGAACGACAATCCCATTGGTGCCGCTGACCAGGACGGAAGCCACCTGGCCCCCACCTCCGTCCAGGGTGATGGCCTTGGTGATGGTGACAGCGCCGAAGCCGGCGGGATCCAGGGCATCGATCTCGCCGCCGGCCGCGGTCTTGGAAATGGCGCCGGCCCAGGTCTTACAGGGCGCCGTGCGGCTGCAGGGGTTGGCATCATCGCCCACGCCCGAGACCCAGGTGCGGGTGGCCTGCGCATACAGCATGGTTGTTCCCAGAGTAACCATCGCTAACAGCTTGGCTGCAGTAGCTGACTTCATGTGGGTTCAACTCTCCTTGTCTTTCGATCTTGTGACGATGCCTCGCCGACTCGCTGTGGCTCCGTTCCAAGCAGACAGATCGGCGCTGTCCCAACACCTGCATGAGATTGCCCCGACTCCACGGCCGCAGGCGCCTGTTTGCCCGCCGGCACGGTCCGGTCACCTTGAGGGTCGTCGGTCGTGACCGCGGAAGGGTCTGGGTTGTGCCTTGTGTGCGGGACATTTAATCCCACTTCGGGCGGAGGAGCAAGGAAAAAGATCGCGTTCCGGGAACGAAACGCCGGGAGCCCTGCTGGAGCCGGCTTCCGGCTCGATCCTGCACCACACCATGGTGTGATAGTGTGTTGAGATTCTGCGAGTCACGGGAGTCCGCTCGATCGAGCCTCTGCCTGGCGAGGGAGTATGTAGAATGTGTCCGCCGGGAAGCGTGCCTCGTTGAGCGTGTTCCGAGAATGGAACGACTTCATCGAGCTATCGCAAAGTCATTATGCTGAAACGAATCGCACGGTTTTTCCAAGGGCTGGGCAGCCCGGTAAGGCGCCAGGAGATGCGTTTCTCCCTCTTGCGGCGCATCGGCCGCAGGCTGGCTCCCTCCTACCGCTTCCACTGGCCGGAGATGGCTTGGTGGCAGGACCCGGGGTTCAACCAGTACCTGGAGCGCTTCCACGAGTACAAAGGCCTGAACACGCAACGCCGTTGGATGGTGTATCAGTTGGCCCGCCTGGTGGTCAGCCTGCCCGGCGACACCGCCGAGTGCGGGGTCTTCGAAGGCGCTACCTCCTACCTGATCTGCCGCTCGCTGCAGGGAGGCTCCAACCCTCCACGCACCCACTTCCTCTTCGATTCCTTCCAAGGCCTTTCGGCTCCCTCCCCGCAGGACGGCAGCTACTGGACCCAGGGAGGCCTGGCCCCCAGCCTGGAGGCCGCCCGCACCAACCTGGAGTCAGCGGGCCGGCTCAGTTGGCATCCGGGATGGATCCCGGAGCGCTTTGCGGAGGTCGCCGAGCGGAGATTCTCCTTCGTGCACATCGACGTCGACCTCTACCAGCCCACACGCGACAGCTTGGCTTTCTTCTATCCCCGCATGCAGGAGGGTGGGATCATCGTCTGCGATGATTATGGCTTCACCACCTGTCCCGGCGCCACCCTGGTGGTGGACGAGTTCCTGGCCGACAAGCCGGAGAAGATCATCGTTCTGCCCTGCGGGGGCGGCTTCCTGATCAAGGGTTGCCAGATGGCCGTGCCCCTTCCCCTGTGAGGCGGGCGAACCGGCGTGGTTGTC
>DASPRL010000328.1 GCA_035624475.1 Terriglobales bacterium | reverse complement strand
GCGCGGCTTCCGCGTGCAGGAGGTGGCCTCGCCCATCGCCTGGGCCCGCGATCCCGAGACCGTCTGGCAGTTCTACTCCTGGCGGCGCGAGATGGCCGCCTCCGTCCAGCCCAACCCCGCGCACCTGGCCCTGGCGGAACTCGAAGCCAGGCTTGGAGAGCGCATGTATCTCTGCACCCAGAACGTGGACTCGCTGCACGAGCGCGGCGGCTCCGAGCGCGTGGTGCACATGCACGGGCGGCTGATCGAGAGCCGCTGCGAGCGCGCCGAGTGCAAGCGGCCGCCCTTCGACGACGAGCGCAGCTACCGCACTCTGGCCGAGATCCCGCGTTGCCCCTGCGGCGGGCGCATCCGCCCCAACATCTGCTGGTTCGGTGAGGTGCCCTTCCACCTGGACGAGATCTTCGCGGAACTGGCGCGCGCCACCGTCTTCGTCTGCGTCGGCAGCTCGGGCGTGGTCGAGCCCGCCGCCAGCTTCGTGCGCGCCTCCGGCGGCCGCCCCGGCGCCCGCAGCTTCTACGTCGGCCCCGAGAGCCCCGCCAACCTTCACTACTTCGACCACTGCTTCGAGGGCAAGGCCGGCGAGCTGCTGCCCACGCTGTTCCACGTGGAACGCTAGCTGACCCGCAGCACGCCCGCTCCCTGGATCCGGCTGGACTTCAGCGCCTGCAGCGCCGCGTTGGCCTGCTGCAGCTCGAACATCTCGACCTCGGTGCGTACCGGGACCTGGGCGGCCAGCTCCAGGAAGTCGCGCGCGTCCTCTCTCGTCGCGTTGGCCACGCTCCTCACCACGCGCTCGTGGTAGAGGCTCGAGTAGTCGAGCTGCGGGATGGGACTCATGGTGATGCCGGCGAGCGCCAGCGTTCCGCCCTTGCGCAGCGCGGCCAGCGCCGGCGGCACCAGCCCGCCCGCGGGCGCGAACAGGATGGCGGAATCGAGTTGCCCCGGCGCCTGGTCGCCCGCCGCGCCCACCCACCCCGCGCCCAGCTTCTTCGCCAGGTCCTGATGCTCGCGGCTACGGGTGAAGACCCAGACCTCGCAGCCCAGGTGGCGGGCGCACTGCAGCACGATGTGGGCGGCGGCGCCGAAGCCGTAGAGCCCCAGGCGGTCGCCCTTGCGCGCGCCGCTCAGACGCAAGCTGCGGTAGCCGACGATCCCGGCACACAGCAGGGGCGCGGCATGCGCGTCGTCGAAGGCGGCAGGAATGGCGACGGCGAACTCCTCGCCGACCACCGCACTCTCGGCGTAGCCGCCGTCCACGTGGTAGCCGGTGAAGCGAGCGCGGTCGCACAGGTTCTCGCTGCCGCGGCGGCAGTAGGCGCACTGCCCGCAGGTCTCATGCAGCCAGGGGATGCCCACGCGGTCGCCTTCGCGGAAGCGGCGCGCGCCCGCGCCCCGCGCCTCCACCACGCCCACGATCTGGTGGCCGGGGATGAGCGGCAGCTTGGGCAGAGGCAGGTCGCCTTCGATCGTGTGCAGGTCGGTATGGCAGAGGCCGCAGCAGGAGACGCGCACGCGCACCTCGCCCGCGCCCGGCTCGGGCGCGGCCACATCCCGCAGCTGGAGCGGATTGTGCTCGGCCGGCTTTGCGCTGTCCAGCACCATGGCGCGCATGCGGCGAGTCTAGCGGGGCGGGCGCAGCTGCCGCAACCGTGACCGCCGTCACTGCCTCGGACTTCGCCACGCGCTACGCTGAGAACGAATGGCTCCCCGCTCCTACATCCTGCCCCGCGCCTCGTTCCAGCCCGCCTACCTGCGGCTGCACGAGTCGGGTGAGCTGCGCCGGCGCGCCCAGCAGGCGCTGGCCAAGCTCGCCGACTGCCGGCTGTGCCCGCGCGATTGCGGCGTCAACCGCCTGGAGGACAAGAAGGCGGTCTGCCGCAGCGGGCGCTACGCCGTGGTCTCGAGCGCCTTCCCCCACTTCGGCGAGGAGGACTGCCTGCGCGGCCGCCGTGGCTCGGGCACCATCTTCTTCTCCTGGTGCAACCTGCGCTGCGTCTTCTGCCAGAACGCGGAGATCAGCCTCCACGGCGAGGGCGCAGTCACATCTCCAGAAGAACTGGCCCGCATGATGCTGTGGCTGCAGGAGCGCGGCTGCCATAACCTCAACTTCGTCACCCCGGAGCACGTGGTGGCGCAGATCCTGGAGGCGCTGCCGCTGGCGGTGGAGCGCGGCCTGCGCCTGCCCCTGGTCTACAACACCAGCGCCTACGACTCGCTGGACTCGCTGGCGTTGCTCGACGGCGTGGTGGACGTCTACATGCCCGACTTCAAGTTCTGGGAGCCGGAGACGGCGCGCCGCTACGCCAAGGCCGCCGATTATCCCGAGGCGGCGCGCGCCGCCATCCGCGAGATGCACCGCCAGGTGGGCGCGCTGGTGACCGATGAAGAGGGCATCGCGCTGCGCGGCGTGCTGCTGCGCCACCTGGTGATGCCGGGCGGAGTGGCCGGCACGCCCGCGATCCTGCAGTGGATCGCGCGCGAGCTCGGCCCCGACACCTTCCTTAACCTGATGGCGCAGTACCGCCCCGCCGGACGGGTCAGTGACACCGAGTTCCCGGAGATCGGCCACGGCATCACCGGCGACGAGTTCCAGCAGGCCCTGGACGCCGCCCGCGCCGCCGGGCTCGAGCGCCTCGACCCGCGCTGTCTGCACACAGCCTTCTTCTAGCCGTTTCCTTTGTGTCCTTCGTGTCTCCTTGGTGCCCTTTGTGGTGATGCTCTTCCCCTTCGCTGCGAAGCGGTTCGCAGGCGCCCCGGCAGCGTGTAATATCGAGAGCTTTTGAAGGAGCCGCACCGTGTCCGTTTCCGCGACCACGCCGCAGCCGGCGGAACTCCGCCACGACTGGAGCCGCGCCGAAGTCGCCGCGCTCTACCGCCTGCCCCTGCCCGAGCTGCTCTTCCGCGCGCAGCAGGTCCACCGGCAGCACAACGTCCCCGACGAAGTCCAGCTCTGCCGCCTGCTCTCCATCAAGACCGGCGGCTGTCCTGAGGACTGCGCCTACTGCCCGCAGAGCGCGCACTACCCCACCGGCGTGGAGCGCCAGGTGCTGCTCGATCCTGAAGAGGTGCTGGCCACGGCACGCCGCGCCAAGGACGAGGGCGCCACCCGCTTCTGCATGGGCGCGGCCTGGCGCCAGGCGCCCGAGGGCGAAGAGTTCGAGAGCGTGCTCCAAATGGTGCGCGGCGTGGCGGCGCTCGGCCTGGAGGTCTGCTGCACCCTGGGCATGCTGACCGGCGCGCAGGCGCGCGCCCTCAAGCAGGCGGGCCTCACCGCCTACAACCACAACCTCGACACCTCGCCCGAGTTCTACGGCCGCATCATCACCACACGCGTGTACGAAGAGCGGCTGCGGACGCTGGCGGCGGTGCGCCAGGCCGGCATCACCGTGTGCTGCGGCGGCATCCTGGGCATGGGTGAGAGCGAGGACGACCGCATCGGCCTGTTGCAGCAATTGGCCTCGCTCGACCCCCATCCTGAGAGCGTGCCCATCAACATGCTGGTGCGGGCCGAAGGGACGCCGCTGGCCGCGCAGCCGCCGCTCGATCCCCTGGAGATGGTGCGCGCCATCGCCACCGCGCGCCTGCTCATGCCGCGCTCGCGCGTGCGCCTGGCCGCGGGGCGCCAGCAGATGTCGCGCGAGGCGGTGGCGCTCTGCTTCCTGGCCGGCGCCAACTCCATCTTCGTAGGCGAGCGCCTGCTGACCACGCCCAACCCCGCGCCCGACGAAGACGCTCTCTTGCTTCAGGAAATGGGCCTGAAGGCCATGCCGCCGGCCTTCTGAGCCAAGTCGAGGGCAACCCTCAACCGCTTTGTTTGCAATGGCTTCCAGCCTGAACTCCGCTTGCTTCGCAGTTGATGTGGCGTGCATTGCCGTGCCTCTGGCTTCGGAACAGAGTGGGCGGCGAGCAGGAGGAAACGCATGTCCACGCGCCACTCGTACTGGGATCTGCCGGGGCTGGGAAAGGAGCGGCTGGCTGCCGGCGCCAAAGCAGTTCCGGCCTTCCGCCCGGCGCCCCGCATCCAGGAGAGCCTGACCTCCGCCGTCGAAAGGAAGATGCTGGTCTGGCTGGCGGAGCGCCTGCCGGCGCGCATCAACTCCGATCACCTCACCGCGCTGGGCGCCGCCGCCATGCTGCTGGCGGGAGCCTCCTACGCCCTGGCGCGCTTCGACGCGCCCGCGCTGCTGCCGGCCTGCCTGTTCATCGCGCTCAACTGGCTGGGCGACAGCCTGGACGGCACCCTGGCGCGCGTGCGCAACTGCCAGCGCCCCCGCTACGGCTATTACGTGGACCACGTGCTCGACACCTTCGGCGCCTTCTTCCTGATGGGCGGGCTGGCGCTCTCCGGGTACGTCCATCCCGGCATCGCCCTGGGCATGCTCATCGCCTTCCTCATGCTCTCGGCCGAGGTCTACCTCGCGACCTACACCTTGGGCAGCTTCCACATGTCGTTCTGGCGCTTCGGGCCGACCGAGATCCGGATCTTGCTGATCGCCGGCAACCTGGCGCTGCTGCGCTGGCCGACGGCGCACCTGTTCGGCCGCGCCTTCCGCCTCTTCGACGTGGGCGGCGCGGTGGCCATCGCCGGGATGGGCGCGATGCTGGTGGTCTCGGCGGCGCGGCACATCGCGAAGCTCTACCGCGAGGAGCCGTTGCCGTGA
>DASPRL010000327.1 GCA_035624475.1 Terriglobales bacterium | reverse complement strand
CTACCGCTCGCTTCGACCTTATGGTTGGACCAGTGCTCGACACAGCCGAACAGAAGAGGAACATGTCGGTGGCTACGTCGGGAGCGCTTTCCAGCGAAATGCGCCGATTCATTAATTCGAAGGCGTCCTTGTCGGTGTTGCGCCCGGCAATCGTCCCGCGACTCGTTCTGGAGTTCAAGGCATTCCCCATAGGGTTCACACCTCAGCAACACAGCGTCCACTTCAGGCACGTACTGGAGGACCTAGGGAAGTTGAAAGAGATCGCTTCGGCCTGCGCCGACGGCCGTGGCATCGTCCTGTTTGACGGTGATGGCTATCTGACGGAGACACGTCTCAGTGCGATCCTTGAGACTCGCGATCGAGCAGACGTGAGAATCCGTGTTTATTTGTGCGCAGCGAATCCCTTACCGCAGGCTTCCTGGCACCGGCATTGACCGCTGCGAACGGAGCGCACGCGGCCTCAGCGGGGCTAGGCCAAGGCCGACCTCTTGCCTTCCTGAAGGCTCACGGCCGGGTGCTGACGGCTGTCCCGGTGCTATCCTTCGGGCGGTGAGCACCTCCGAACAAGAGAAGCTGTCGCCGGAGCTGGCGGCAGCGCTGGAGCGGGTCCCCTTCCGCGACCCGCGGGCGGCGGCCGTGAACCTGGCGCGCCTGGGCAAGCATCTCGCGCCAGCCCTGGCCGCCATGCTGCCCACGCTGCTGGCGGAGTCGCCCGATCCGGACGGCGCTTTGAATCTGCTGGAGCGGCTGGGAGAGGCGGCGGAGGCCGAGGTCTTCCGCCAGTTCGAGCGGCAGAGCTTCCTGCTGCACTACGCCCTGGTGGTCTTCGGGGCGAGCCCCTGGCTGGGCGAGACCCTGATCCAGAATCCCGACCTCTTCCACGCCCTGGGACGGGAGAAGAACCTGGAGCGCACGCACTCGCGGGAGGAGTTCCGCGAGAGCCTGGCGCGCTTCCGCTCGCGCTCCTTCGAGACGGACGCGGCGCTGCTGCTGGCGCGCTTCCGGCGGCGGGAGTACATCCGCATCCTGCTGCGCGACCTGCTGGGCATCGCCACCCTGGCCGAGACCACCTCAGAGATCTCCGCGCTCTCGGACGTGCTCATCGAGGAGGCCCTGCGCGAGGCCGACACCGCGCTGCGCAGCCGCTATGGCGCGCCCCAGCACACCGACGCGCACGGCCGGCTGGTCGAGACTCCGTTCACCGTGCTCTCGCTGGGCAAGCTGGGCGGCAACGAGTTGAACTACAGCTCGGACGTGGACCTGCTCTACCTCTATGGCGACGGGGAGCGGCCCAGCGGGACGGTCACGAACCGCGAGTACTTCATCCGGCTGGCGCAGCAGGTGACGGAGATCCTGTCGCGGCCGACGCGCGAGGGTTCGGTCTTCCGCATCGACCTGCGGCTCAGGCCGCAGGGCAGGGAAGGCGAGCCGGCGGTGGCGCTGGGCCATGCCCTGCGCTACTACGCCGAGGTGGCGCACGACTGGGAGATGCAGGCGCTGATCAAGGCGCGCTACTCCGCCGGCGACCTGGGATTGGCGCGGGAGTTCCTGCGGGGCGTGCAGCCCTACGTCTACCGGGCGCAATGGAACTTTGCGGCGGTGGAAACGGCGCTGGACGCGCGGGAGAAGATCGGGTCGCGGCGGCGGCTGCTGGCGGCGCGCGCCGGGGCGGGGGCGCTGGACGTGAAGCTCGACCGCGGCGGCATCCGCGACGTCGAGTTCCTGGTGCAGTGTTTGCAGCGCGTGTACGGCGGCGCCGAGCCCTGGCTGCGCTCCGGAGGCACGCTTTTCTCCCTGCAGAAGCTGCACGACAAGGGGCACCTGAGCGGCAAAGACTTCCACGAACTGAACAGCGGCTATGAACTGCTGCGCAAGGTGGAGCACCGGCTGCAGGTGCGGCGCGGGCAGCAGACGCACCGCCTGCCGGAGGCGGAGGCCGAACTGCAGGCGCTGGCGCACTCGGTGGCGGCGGAGGCGCCGGGGGGCGCGCGGGCCGCCGCCCTCCCCGCGATGCTGCGCCAGCGCATGGCCGGGCTCGCCGAGATCTATCACCACATCATTCACAGCGAGAAACAGGTGGGAGAGAGCGCGG
>DASPRL010000326.1 GCA_035624475.1 Terriglobales bacterium | reverse complement strand
TCAGGATCACGATGAGGGTGATGATGCCGAAGATGAAGCCGGCGCCCAGCGCCAGCACGATCTTCATCCCCACGTAGGCGGCGTAGGAGGAGCCTTCAGCGCGCAGCATGGGCCAGAGCCGCCGCCAGCCCTCGATGGGCCCCACCTTCTCCAGCGCCATCACCGGCACCAGGAAGTCTTTGGAGAAGACTCCGACCAGCGCGCCCGCCACTACCAGCAGCACGAACACCACAAACAGCAAGATGCCTCCGAGAACCAGCAGGGCGACGTGGTCTCCCGGACTGCGAAAGACCCCAGCCCGCCAGGCCAGCAGCGCGGGCAGGCCCAGCAGCAGGGCGGCAGCCAGAAGCATGGCCAGGGCCACGCCCGCCTGCCACCAGAAGTAGCGGCCGCCGTCGGAGAACCAGCGCCGCCAGCCTTCGCGGATGCGGTAGCGCCCGGTGACGATCACGTCGAAGAGGATGAAGCGGAAGACGCTGTTGAGCAGAAGGAAGAAAGCGAACAGCAGCGTTCCCACCACCACCAGCGCCACGACGAAGAGCGCGATCTGGGCGGGGTCGCCGGGCAAGGCCAGGAGCTGGTCGCCGCCCTGGTGACCGTGGGTGTTGACGGGGATGCGGAAGTTCCCTGGGCCGCCTCCCGAGCCCGAGACCTCTCCCGCCAGCAGGGAGATGATGGCCAGCCGCCACCACATGGCGAAGCGGAAGGGCTTGAACAGCAAGTCCTTGGTGCGCTGGAAGCTGGGCGAAACCACGTCCACGGCGGAAAGCGGCACGGCAATCCTCGGCTCAGGCTTGGGTGGAACGCGCGCAAGCTAACCCGGACGGGGGAGAGGAGTCAACGGGTTTTTGGAGCGCCGTGGCCAGCTAGCGGTGGCTGATCTGGCAGCGGTTGTAGGCAGCCTGGTCCTGGCGTACCTGTTGCACCAACTGCTGGTACTGGGCGGAGAGGGCCTGGCAGTCCGCCCCGCTCGCATCCTGGCCGCAAGCCGCGCTGCGCTGCTGATTGAGCTGGGCGAGCTCCGACTCCTCCTCTTCCACCTGGCGCAGCAGCCAGGCGCAAGACAGGGACGCGCCCTGGGAAGTGCTCTGCCCGCAGCCCCAATTCGACGGGTGTAGCTCGCAATCAAAGGCTTCATTCCGTTCGGGCGGAGCCACGCATTGGTTCACCACCGTCGCCAACTGGCCTCCGGGGCAGGGCACACAGCTTCCGCCCTGCTGGACGCCGTGCGGATAGCAGGGATTGTGGGGGAAGGCCTCGGGGCGGGCGTTCCTCTCCACCGGAGCGGTCGGCGTCGCCACCGGGTTCTTCCCGACACCCGGCGCAGGCACCCCTGGCGCGGGCGCCACCGGCGAGGCCGGCGGAGTCGGGGGCCTCTTATCGGGCTGCTTGCCGCCGGGAAGGGGCGGGCGGGGGGGACCATCGTCGAGCACGGGCGCCACGGAGGAACCGCGGGAGCTGCCGCTCGCGCCACCGGAGCCGGATGCTGAGGCGCCGCCGGCCGAGCCCGAAGAATGCGAGCTGCCGCTGGCGCCGCGCGAGGTGGAAGCCCCGGAGCTGCCACTGCTCCCACCGCCACTCGAGTCGCGGGAGCTGGAGGCGCCGGAGCTGCTACTGCTCCCACCGCCACCGTAGTCGCGGGAGCTGGAGCCGCCGGAGCTGCCGCTCCAACTGCCACCGCCCGAGTCGGAAGAGGATCCGCCGGAATAGCCGCCGCCGGAGGAGCCCGAGGAGGAGGAGCCCGAGCTGCCTCCACCGCTGCTGCCGCCACCACCCGCAGACTGGGTTGCTTCACGCTGGGCAGCGGCCGTGAGAGTCAGAGTGGCAAGGAGTGCGAGGGCCCAGAGGGTGTGGCGCATGAGACACCTCCGGCAGAGAAAGGAGTTCCTATTCAGTTAGAACCGTCCGTGCCGGGAGAGGTTGTCCGCCAGGACCTTCAGTGGTTGGGAGCGACCGTCAAGGTCCGCCCGCAGGCGGCCAGCCACCCCTCGAAGTCGCGCAGGGCGCGCTCGCACTGGCGACGATGGCGCTCACCGCGGTCGCGCACCTTCTCCCCCAGCGGCGGCAGCAGGTCGAAGGTGATGTTGGCAGGCTGGAAGTTGGCCGCGTCGGCGTGCGTGATGTAGTGGACGAGAGAGCCGAAGGCGGTCGCGCGGGGCGGCGGCACCGGTTCCGCACCTTGGGCCAGGGCGGCGGCGTGCATCCCGGCCATCAGCCCGGTGGCGATGGACTCCACGTAGCCCTCGACCCCGGAGATCTGCCCGCCAAAGAGCACGCGCGGGTGCGCCTTCATCTGCAGGCTCTCGCCCAGCAGGGCGGGGCCGTTGATGTAGGTGTTGCGATGGATCTGCCCGAAGCGCAGGAAGCGCGCGTTCTCCAGCCCGGGGATCAGCCGCAGCACGCGCGCCTGTTCGCCGAACTTGAGGTGGTTCTGGAAGCCGACCAGGTTGTAGCTGTCGGCGCGCAGGTTCTCCTGGCGCAATTGGACCACGGCCCAGGGCTGGCGGCCGCCGGGATCGAGCAGCCCCACCGGCTTCATCGGGCCGAAGCGCAAGGTATCGCGCCCGCGCCGCGCCAGTTCCTCGATGGGCAGGCAGCCCTCGAAGTAGTTGAGCTTCTCCCAGTCGTGGCCGGCGACGGATTCGGCCGCCACCAGCGCATCGTAGAAGCGGTCGTACTCCTCGCGGGTCATGGGGCAGTTGATGTAGTCGGCGGTGCCCTTGCCGTAGCGGGCCGCCTTGTAGACGCGCGCCATGTCGATGGAGTCGGCCTCCACGATGGGCGAGATGGAGTCGTAGAAGTAGAGGTGCGCGCTGCCGGATAGGCGCGCGATCTCCTGGGAGAGCGCGTCCGAGGTGAGCGGGCCGGTGGCCACGACCGTGAGGCCTCCGTCCTCGTCGATCCAAGTGACCTCCTCGCGGCGCACGGCGATGAGGGGCTCGCGGGAGAGGGCCTCGGTCACGCGGGCGGCGAAGGCGGCGCGGTCCACCGCCAGGGCGTGGCCGGCGGGGACGGCGGTCTCGGCGGCCAGGCGCATCAAGAGCGACCCGGCGCGCCTCATCTCCTCCTTGAGCAGCCAGGGAGCGGTGTTGGGCGCGTCGGACTTCAGCGAGTTGGAGCAGACCAACTCGGCGAAGTCGGCGCTCTGATGCGCGGGGGTGGGGCGTGCGGGGCGCATCTCGCAGAGCACGACCGCCAGGCCGCGGCGCGCCAGTTGCCACGCCGCCTCGCTGCCTGCCAGGCCGGCGCCGATGATCCGAACTGCAGTCTCAGGTTTCACGTTTCAGGTTTCAAGCCGCGCCAGGCGATCCAAGGCCTCGCCCTGCACGCGCATGATCAGCCACTCCCGCAGGGTCTCCGCTCCCAGGGACTTGTAGAACTCGATGGAAGGGGTGTTCCAGTCGAGCACCTCCCAGGCCAGGCGGCCGCAGTTTTCCTGGCGCGCGATCTGCGCCAGGCGCACCAGCAGGGCCTTGCCGATGCCCTTGCCGCGGAACTGGGGGCGCACGAACAGGTCCTCGAGGTAGAGGCCGGGGCGGCCCTGCCAGGTGGAGTAGTTGTGGAAGAAGAGGGCGAAGCCGGCCGGCTGCGCGTCCCACTCGGCCAGGAGCACGCGGAACTCGGGGCGAGGGCCGAAGCCGTCGCGCAGCAGGTCGGCCTCGGTGGCGGCCACGGCGTCGGGCTCGCGCTCGTAGGCGGCCAGCTCGCGGATGAAGGCCAGGATCAGGGAGACATCGGCGGCGGTGGCAGGGCGGATGGTCAGCATGGACGTTCCGGGTTTCACGGTTCAAGTTTCAGACGAAAGCCGACGCATCGCAAGAGCTAACCACGAAGGGCACGAAGGAACACTAAGGAAAAACCTCCGTGAACCTTCGTGTCCTTCGTGGTTAGAGAATCACCCGCTCGTCGCCCACGCGGCGGGTGACGCGCTCGCGGTCCAGCCATTCCAGCAGGGGGATGGCGTACTTGCGGGTGATGCCGGTCAGGTCCTTGAACTGGGCGACGTTGAGCTTGGGCGTGGTGGCCTTGGCCGCGGCCATCATGCGGCGCAATTCGGCCAGGGCGTCGCGGTGGAAGACCAGCTCCTCGGTGAGCTTGACCAGCACCTTGTCGCGCAGCAGCAGGGTGACGATCTTCTGGGCGCGGGCGCGGTCTACCGGCAGGGCCGCCAGCACGTCCTTGAGGAAGGGCACCTTCAGCCCGGCCTGGGAGAAGGCGCGCTCGATGATCAGCTTGGCTTCGGCTTCTTCGTCCTTGAGCACGACGCTGCGGCCCGCCAGGCGCACCTGCTCGCCCTGGATCTCGATGGCCCCTTGGCGCACCAGCGCTTCCAGCACTCCCTGGAAGACGGCCACGGGGAGGCCGCAGCGCACGCGCAGGTCTTCCTTGCTGATGCCGGCGACCAGGGGGTTGCGGGCGTGGAACTCGGCGACGGCGTTCTGCACCAGCTTGCGGGCGGCGGCGTAGGCGGGCACGTCGGTGAGGTGGTCGCCGTGGCGAACGATGCGATGGACGGCTTCCAGCGGGCCCACCACCGCGAGGGCGCGCTCCTGTGGCCAGCCCATCTCCGCCGCCAGGTCGCGCAGCTCCAGGCCTTGCAGTCCGCGCCGGGCCAGGCGCGCGACCACCATCTCGGCGGGGTCGCCGGCGGCCAGGGTGGCGAGGAGCTGGGCGCGGTCCTCCTGTTTGGGCAGCGGCTCGGCGTCGAGCACCACCCCACCGCCGATGGTCACCACCGGGGAGAACTGGCGCAGGATGAAGCGGTCGCCGGGCAGCAGCAGGATGGGTGCGGCGAGCCGAAGCTGCGCGAAACCCGAGCCCCCAGGCTCCAGTTGCCGCGCCCCGTGCAACACGACTTCGGCCACGATCTCGGCGGTGTAGGCGTGGAAGTGGACGCGGGCGCGGTCCTTGAGCGGCCGCGCCGAAGGCAGCAGCGCCAGCGAGACGTCCAAGCGCCGGGTGGGGCGGAAGAGCCCGGGAGCGGCCAGGGTCATGCCGCGGGCCAACTGCTCCTTC
Source organism: Terriglobales bacterium (assembly GCA_035624475.1). Taxonomy (NCBI): domain Bacteria; kingdom Pseudomonadati; phylum Acidobacteriota; class Terriglobia; order Terriglobales; species Terriglobales bacterium. Next base: position 4,853 of record DASPRL010000326.1, on the reverse strand, counting down.
TCCACGCCGGCCAGGTTCAGCGCGGTGCGCTCGCCCGCAATCGCCTGCTCCGCGGACGCGTTGTGCACCTGGATGCCGCGCACCCGCAGCCGCTGTCCGGCAGGGAAGAGCTCGACCTCCTCTTCCTTCTTCACCGAGCCCGAGACCAGGGTGCCGGTCACCACCGTGCCGAAGCCCTTCATGGTGAAGACGCGGTCGATGGGCAGACGGAAGGGAGCGGCGGAGTCCTTGGCGGCGGCTGCGGCGGCGGCGCGCGCCAGCTCGCGCCGCAACTCGTCCAGCCCGGCGCCGGTCAGGGCGCTGACCGGGACGATGGGGGCGGCGGCCGGATCCAGGAAGGAGCCGCGCAGGAACTCCTCCACCTCCAGGCGGACCACCTCCAGGGTCTCGCGGTCCACCAGGTCGGCCTTGGTGAGCACGGTGAGGCCGCGGCGGATGTCGAGCAGGCGGCAGATATCGAAGTGCTCGCGGGTCTGGGGCTTGATGCCCTCGTCGGCGGCGATGACCAGCAGGACCAGGTCGATGCCGCCCACGCCAGCCAGCATGTTGCGCACGAAGCGCTCGTGTCCGGGGACGTCCACAAAGCCCAGGCGCAAGCGCTCGCCCTGCGGGCCGGGCAATTCCAGGTGGGCGAAGCCCAGGTCGATGGTGATGCCGCGGCGCTTTTCTTCTTGCAGGCGGTCGGCGTCGATGCCGGTCAGGGCTTTGACTAAGGCGGTCTTCCCATGGTCGATGTGGCCGGCGGTGCCGACGATGACGGACTTCATGGCGCGACCAGTGTACCGCGGAGGTTTCCTGGAGTCCGAAAGGCAGGAGAGGGGACGCGACCCCGAAGGGGGCCCAGAAAGCCGCCGGTTTGCGGCCTTCTGAGCGGCCCTGACGTACCCGTCAGGGCATCGTGCGTTGACTACTACCTTTGGATGCCGGGAAGCGGGAAATGGTTCCCACGCTCGGGGGGGCGATAGTCGTTGCCAACGACTAAAAAGTTACCTCCGTCACTTCCCTGATCCACCCCGCTCCTGTATAAAAGAAACACAAGAGAAACATGCGAAAGCAGATACTCGCCATCGCGGCGTTGGTGTGGGCGCTTGGGACGCCCGGGGTGGTCCTGGCTCAAGGGCCGTCCAGCCTGCGCTCCGAGCTGCCCAGCCGGTTGCCGGAGCCCAGCACCAACCTGGTTCTGCCGGTGCGCCCAGCGCCCTTGGAACTGGTGCCGCCCAGCGCGGCCGTGCGCCTGGCCCCGCAACTGGCGCTGGAGTGCTATCAGCGCAAGCTGCAGGCCCAGGCCCAGTACCTGGCGGAGTACTCGGCGGCAACGACCATCCGCGCCGAACTCCCGCAGAGTTCCCAGCAAGGCGAGTTCGAGCTCACCCGCCACTACACCGCGCCTAACAGCCTGAAGTTCAAGGCGGTCAAGTACAGCGGCGACGGCTTCGTGAAGTCCAACGTGATCACCCGCCTGCTGCAGTCGGAGGTGGACCACGTGGCCAAGGGCGAGAGCGCCCTGACCGCCATCAGCCCCGACAACTACAAGTTCAGCTACAAGGGCACGGAGCAGGTGGACAACCAACCCACCTACGTCTATGAGGTCAAGCCGCGGCAGAAGCGCTCCGGGCTGTTCAAGGGCAAGATCTACCTGGACGTCTTCACCGGGGGGCTGCGGCGGGCCGAGGGCGAGATCGTGAAGTCGCCCTCCTTCTGGGTGAAGAAGATCGAGTTCGTGCAGGAGTATGCGGACTTCGGCAGCTTCACCTTCCCGGTGCACATGCGCTCGGTGGCCAGCACTCGCCTCATCGGGCAGGCGGTAGTGGATGTCACCACCCGCGATTACAATTCCATCTCCCTCGCCGACCTGACCTACGGACTGCTCAATACCGCCGGGCCTTCCCTCCAGGGCAAGTAGTCACTTCACTTCGAACTTCGCCTCATAGGTGAGAGTCTTGCCGGCGGCATTGTCGCTGATCACGTACTGCTGGGTGTAGCTGCCCTTGGCGGCGCCGGAGGGCAGCGAGATGTAGCCGTGGTAGGGGATGTAGAAGGTGGCGGGGTGGTAAGGGAAGCTGTCTTCGGTGACGTCCCAGTCGGGCTTGTCCATCAGGACGTCCCCGTTCGGCCCCAGCAGCTTGAAGGCGATGTGCAGGTTGCACTTGTCCTGGCTGAACTGCAGGCCGAAGAGCGAGAAGCGGTAATAGACGGTCTGCCCGGGCTGGTAGACGGCGGGGGTGAGGGCGGGGCCGTCCTGCGCAGTCGAGAACTGGAAGTCGCGGAGCTCGAGCTGGCTGGCGGGCGCCAGCGCCGGGGCCTCCACGGTGAAGCCGGGGAAGAACTCGGCGTCGCGGCTGCTCACCCCGTCGTGCATGTGGATGGCGACCTTGTAGGCTCCCGGCGGGTAGTACGGCTTGAGGGGAAACTGGAAGGTCCCTTTGATGGGCGAAGTGGGGTCCAGCGCCTGGTTCAGACCGGTGGTGAGGGTCTCCACGGTAGCGCCGCCGGGATCCAGCAGGGTGATGGTGAAGGCCAGGTTGATCTGATTCTGCGGACCCCGGGAGGCGCCCTGAAGCTCGTAACTGGCATACACCTGGTCGCCGGGGTGGTAAGGGCCGGCGGGACGCAGCGGGCCCTCCTTGCTCTCGCGGAAGGAGAAGTTCACCAGGGCATAGTCGCCGCTGGTGAAGCCGGCGGGGACGGCGCCGCCACCGGCGGTGGAAGCCGGGGCGCCGGTCGCGCCCCCCGCGGGCAGGGGCGCGGTCTTGTGGATCTGGTAGGCGTACCACAGGCAGCCGCCGATGGCGGCCAGCCACAGCAGGGCGACGGCGCCGCGCAGCGCCTTTCCCCAGGCGCGCTGCACCACCACCGTGCCCGCCAGGTGATCGCCCACCCGCTGCCGCAGCCGGGAAAACAACGCCACGAAGAAGCCCAGCAGGTAGAAGAACAGGCCATCGATCAGGCGGGCCAGGTTGCGCACCAAGGAAGCGGCCAGGGTGCAGGCGGAGGCGTCCTTGCGCCGCACCTGAATACCCATCGCGGCCTTGCCCAGGGTGGCTCCGAAGAGCCCCTCCATCAGCCAGAAGTAGAGGAAGCCGGCGGCCAGGGCCAGCCCCAGGGGCACGAGGGCGCGCGGCCCTTCCAGGCTGAAGCCGGTCTCGGTGACGCCACCCCAGCGCGCCGCCGCCCACATGCCGATGAGGGCGAACAGGGCGGCCTGAAGAAACCCGTCCAACACCAGGGCGAGGAAGCGGTCACCCAGCCCGGCCAGGCGGTACTTGCCTACATAGACGTCGCTGGAGATGGTGGCCACAGGGGCCGTGACGGGTGCCGCGGGAGCGCCTCCGGGCGGGGCCGAGGGCGCCGCGGGAGCGGGAGCGGCGGCAGCCGCTGCCACCGGCAGGGCCGCGCCACAGGCCGCGCACTTCTGGGCTTCGGGAGCGTTCTGCGAGCCGCAGGCGGGACAGAACATGGCGAGGCTTCCTCCCCAGGACCGCATTGTAGCTCCGGGGAGGGCCTGCGCGCCGGGCTCAAGCCGCGCGCAGCGGCGGCACCAGCCCCAGCAGCACCTGGAACATCACCAGGTAGCGCTTGGCGTTGGTGGTGATGAGGAAGTTCTCGCGCACGTGCTCGCGCCCGTCCTGGCCCAGTTGGCGGGCGAACTCGGGGTGGGTGAGCAGATAGCGGATCTGATAGGCGCAGCCCTCCACCGACTGCACCAGCACCCCGGTGAGCTTGTGGATGATCTGGGTGGGGATGCCGCCGACGGCGCTGCCGATGACCGGCTTGCCCTTCCACAGGGCCTCAGCCACGGTCAGGCCGAAGCCCTCGCGCAGCGATTTCTGTATCACCAGGGTGGAGGCGCGCTGCAGGGCGTTGATCTCCAGCGCCGACCAGGGCGGCAGGTTGAGGATGAAGATGTCGGGATCGTCGCCGGCGGCCTGCTCCACCTCGGCGAGCACGGCGGCGCCTTCGGGATCGTCCTTGGCCCCGCCCCCGGCCAGCACCAGCTGGCAGTCCACGTACTTCCTGGCCTGGCGGTAGGCCTCGATCACCCCCAGCGGGTCCTTCAGCCGGTCGAAGCGCGAGATCTGGGTGACGATAGGGCGGGAGCGGTCCAGCCCGAAGTCGTCGCACACCTTCTGCACGAAGCTGTCTTCCAGCTCTTTGTTCTTCTCCGAGAGCGGGTCGATGCAGGGGTAGAAGAGGAACTGGGGGATGGGAAGCTGGCGCGCGAAGGCGGGGGAAGAGAAGATGGCGGCGTCGTAGCGCTCCACGAAGGGGCGCAGGAACTCCCACACCCCGCGATGGGGGTTGGAGAGATCGATGTGGCAGCGCCAGGCCCAGCGCCCGCGGCGCGGGTCCCGCGCCTGGATGAGCGCGGCCGGCTGGGGATCGTGGATGACGAACAGGTCCTCCACAAACTCCATGCGCTGGCGGTTCTGCTCGTTGGCGGCCAGGAAGAGGTCGCGGGCGGAGGCGGTGAACTCATACTCGCCCCCGTGCAAAGCGTTGTGGAAGGCCTTGGTGACCTCGAAGAAATCGTCGCCCCCGGTGATCACCTCCCAGCGGGTGGGAAGCTCCAGCTCGTTGAGGATGGGCACCAGGCGGTTGAGGATCTCGGCCACGCCCCCGCCCATGGCGGTGGAGTTGACCATCTTGACGGTCTTGCCGCGCAGGCGGCTGGCCAGGAAGTGCAATTCGTCCAGTTCGGGGCGCCCCAGGATGGGCTCGTAGTCGTCCAGCTTGGGCGGAGGCGGAGGCGTGGGCGGGGTCTCAGGCAGGCGCGGGGCGCGGCGCCGCTCCGGTCGAGCGGCGGGCGCGGCCGGGGCGGGACTGGCCACCGGCGCAGGGACGGGCGGGGATTT
>DASPRL010000325.1 GCA_035624475.1 Terriglobales bacterium | reverse complement strand
GCTGAAGACGCGCATCCAGGACCTGGAGGCGGAGGTGGTGCTGACCGCCGACGGCGGGCTGCGCCGCGGCCGCGAGGTCCTGCTCAAGCAGCATGTGGACGACGCGCTCCAAGAGTGTCCCACGGTCAAGAACGTGATCGTGTACAAGCGCCTCAGCCTGCACACGCAGATGCAGGAGGGGCGCGACCACTGGTGGGAGGACGTCACCACCGGGGTCTCCGAAGTCTGCCCCGCCGAGGAGCTGGACGCCGAGCACCCGCTCTACGTGCTCTACACCTCCGGCACCACCGGCAAGCCCAAGGGCGTGGTGCACTCGACCGGCGGCTATCTCACCCAGGTGCTGGCCACGCTGGGCTGGGTCTTCGACCTCAAGGAGGAAGACACCTACTGGTGCACCGCCGACATCGGGTGGGTGACGGGGCACAGCTACGTGGTCTACGGGCCGCTGGCCGCCGGGGCCACCACGCTGATGTACGAGGGCGCGCCCGACTGGCCCAAGCCCGACCGCTTCTGGCGCATCATCGAGAAGTATCGGGTCACGATCTTCTACACCTCGCCGACGGCCATCCGCAGCTTCGTGCGCCAGGGCGACACCTGGCCCCAGGGGCGCGACCTCTCTTCCCTGCGGCTGCTGGGGACGGTGGGCGAGCCTATCAATCCTGCCGCCTGGCACTGGTACCACAAGGTGATCGGCAAGGAGCGCTGCCCCATCGTGGACACCTGGTGGCAGACGGAGACGGGATGCATCCTGATCTCGCCCATGCCGGGAGCGACGCCCACCAAGCCGGGCTCGGCCACGCGCCCGCTGCCGGGGGTGGCCGCCGACGTGATCGACGAGGCGGGCGAGTCGGTGAAGGTGGGCAAGGGCTTCCTGGTCATCACCCAGCCTTGGCCGGCCATGTTGCGCACCATCCACAAAGACCCGGAGCGCTTCAAGCAGAATTACTGGGCGCGGGTCACCGGGAAGTACTTCACCGGCGACGCCGCCACCCGCGACGAGGACGGCTACATCTGGGTACTGGGACGGGTGGACGACGTCATCAATGTGGCCGGCCACCGGCTGAGCACGATGGAGGTGGAGTCGGCGCTGGTGCACCATGCGGCGGTGGCGGAGGCGGCCGCCATCGGCGCGCCCCACGAACTGAAGGGCGAAGGCCTGCACGCCTTCGTCACGCTGAAGCAGGAGGTCAAGGCGACGCCGGCCCTGGCGGAGGAGTTGCGCGACTGGGTGGCCAAGGAGATCGGAGGGCTGGCGCGGCCCGAGCGCATCTACTTCGTGCAGGGGCTGCCCAAGACGCGCAGCGGCAAGATCATGCGGCGGCTGCTGCGCGAGATCGTGACCACCAAGTCGGTGAAGGGCGACACCACCACGCTGGAGGATTACGGAGTCATTCTGCAGCTCAGCCAGCAGGGCAAAGAGGAAGAAGAATTGCTGAAGGAGAAGAAATGATGCGGCGCATCGCGTTGCTGATCGGCGCTCTGCCGGCCCTGGCCCTCTCTCTCATCGCCGCCCCGCCGGAGAAGTTCCAGATCAAGGCCGGCAAGGCCCTCACGGGCAGCGAGGAATACGAGATCGTAGCCACCCAGGGCGGCTTCCGCCTCACCGGCAAGAGCACCTTGCAGCGTCCCGGCGGGGAGATGACGCTCACCGAGCAGACCAATCTCTCCCCCGAGTGGGAGTTTCTGAGCTACAGCCTGACCGCGGGCAGTGCCGGCAGCCCGCCGCAGCTCATCGAGGCGCGGGTGGAGAAGGGGCAGGTGCAGATGAAGGCCAGCGTGGGGGTGCAGTCGCAGAGCGCCCAGGCGGAACTGAAGCCGCACACCGTGGTGCTCGACAACCTGGTCACCGCCCACTTCCAGGTGCTGCTCGACAGCCTGGGACCCAAGCCGCCGGCCGGCCTGAGCCTCTGGATCGTCGTGCCGCAGAGCCTGGCCGCGCTGCCGGGGGCGCTCACTGCCGAGCCGGACGAGGAGGGCACGCTGGACGGCAAGTCTGTCCACCTGCACAAGTACATGCTGGTGCTGGGAAGCGTGACCGAGTATTTCTGGGCGGAGGCCGCCGGCAACCGCCTGATGCGCGTCACCGTGCCCCTGCAGCGGGTGGAGATCACGCGCGAGGGTTTCGCGCCCGCGGCAGCGCCGGCTCCGGCCGTGCCTCCCGGGCCCGCCGCCTTCACCGAGCGCGACCTCACCTTTCCCAGCGCCGGGCTGCAGTTTCCCGCCACGCTCTGCCTGCCGGCCAGGCTGAGCGGCAAGGTCCCGCTGATCGTGCTGGTGCAGGGCTCGGGCCCGCACGACCGCGACGAGACCATCGGCGCCAACAAGCCTTTTCGCGACCTGGCCCACGGCCTGGCGGCTGAGGGCATCGCCACGCTGCGCTACGACAAGCGCACTTTCGCCTTCCCCGCCTCCATCGACGCCAAGAACGTCACCGTGAAGGAGGAGGTGCTGGACGACGCGGTGGCGGCGCTGAACTTCGCCCGCGGCCTGCCCGAGGCGGACGCCGGCGCCATCTTCGTGCTGGGCCACAGCCTGGGGGCGTCTCTGGCCCCCTTCATCGCCGAGCGCGTGCCCGGGATCCGCGGCCAGATCCTGATGGCGGCGGCCGCGCGTCCCTTGGACGAACTCATCCTCGAGCAGGTCGCGCACCAGATGAAGCTGGCGGGCAAGTCCGACGAGGCGGTGCAGATGGAGGTCAGCGACCTGCGCATCGCCTTCGCGCGCGTGCGCTCCGGCGAGGCCCCCAACGACGAGGTCGTCTTCCACGCTCCCGCCATCTACTGGCGCGACCTCTTCTTCCACGACACGCGCAAGGCGCTGGCCGCCACCACCGTGCCCGCGCTCATCCTGCAAGGCGGAAAGGACGTGCAGGTCAGCAAGACCGATTACGACCTGCTGCAGCAGGCGGTGGCGGAGCTGCCCGCCGACCTGCACCAGGCGCAGTTCTTCCCCAACCTGAACCACCTGTTCATGGTAGTGGCGGGCGAGCCTACGGGAGCGGAGTACGGCCAGCCCGGGCAGGTCGCGCCCGAGGTCATCCAGGCCATCGCGACGTGGGTGAAAGCGCACCCGGCGCCGCCGCCCGCGCCCGCACCGACCTCGCGATAGCGGCAGCCCACCCCAAAATCTTTGGTTTGTCCCGCAGCTTCCAGTACACTCTCGCTGCGAATCGTCGCCCGGCTTCACTCGATGAAACGCCTTCTCGCCAGCATCGCCGTCTTCGTGTTTGTGGCGACGGGCAGCGTCCTGGCCGCCGGCTCCGGGCACTCCCCGAAAGCGGCTTCCCCGCAAGTCACCGTGATCCGCGGCGCCACGCTGATCGACGGTACGGGCGCGCCGCCCGTCCCCGACTCGGTCATCGTCATCGAAGGCGAGCGCATCCGGGCGGTGGGGACCGCCAAGACCGCGGCCGTCCCGCGGCACGCTCATGTCATCGAAGCGCGCGGCAAGTACGTGGTGCCGGGG
>DASPRL010000324.1 GCA_035624475.1 Terriglobales bacterium | reverse complement strand
GGTGCTGCTCTACGCCATGGACGGCCGGCCCCTCGGCGAGGTCGACCTCCCCGCCCTCGGAACGACTGCAGGGTTCGAGGGCAAGCGCAGCGACCGGGAGACGTACTACTCGTTCACGAATTTCTCGACACCTGGGACGATCTACCGCTTCGACGTCGCGAGCCGAACCAGCGTCGCCTTCAAACAGCCCGAGGTCAAGGCCGACCTCGCCTCGTTCGAGACCGAGCAGGTCTTCTACACGAGCAAGGACGGCGCGCGCGTACCGATGTTCATCACACATCGGAAGGGCCTCAAGCTCGACGGGCACAGCCCGACGCTGCTGTACGCCTACGGCGGCTTTGACATCCCCGAGACGCCCAGCTTCTCGGTGGCGAACCTGGTGTGGATGGAGATGGGCGGGATCTACGCGGTGGCCAACCTGCGCGGCGGCAGCGAGTACGGAGAGGAGTGGCACCGGGCGGGGATGAAGCTGCACAAGCAGAACGTCTTCGACGACTTCATCGCCGCGGCCGAGTGGCTGATCGCGAACCACTATACCTCGACGCCCAAACTGGCCGTCCTGGGACGCTCCAACGGCGGCCTGCTGGTCGGCGCGGTGGAAAACCAGCGACCCGACCTGTTCGGCGTCTGCTTCCCGGGCGTGGGGGTGATGGACATGCTGCGCTTCCAGAAGTTCACCATCGGCTGGGCCTGGGTCTCCGACTACGGCTCCTCCGCCGACAACGCCGAGATGTTCAAGTATCTGTACTCCTACAGCCCCTACCACAACATCAAACCCGGGAAGTACCCACCCACGCTGACCGTGACCGCCGACCACGACGACCGCGTGGTGCCCGGGCACACCTTCAAGTACACGGCGCGGCTGCAAGCGGCCCAAGCCGGAGACGCACCCATCCTGGTGCGCATCGAGACGCGCGCCGGGCACGGCGGCGGCAAGCCTACCGCCAAGATCATCGAGGAAGTGACCGACGAGTGGGCCTTCGCGGTCAAGAACCTGCACATGAAGATCAACCTGCCGGCAGCGCACCCGCAGTCGGCGGGCGGAGGACAATAGCCGAAGCAAGAGCCAGGATGAGGGCTTCCCGCGGGAAGCTCTCATCCTCCCGTCTTCCCCCTGGAGGCAGGTGGGGCCTGCTGCGCGGCCAGCCAAGCCTCGGCCTCGCCGGCCACGCGGAAGGTGCGGGTCACGCGGAAGTAGCTCTCGCTCATCGCCTCGAACATCCGCATCATGCCGAAAAGGGCGTCGCGGGTGGCCAGGATGGCGCAGGCGTCGAAGCGCACCCGGGGGCGGATGCGTTCCAGCTCCTGGATGACGGCCCCGAGCTGCACCGGCTCGGGCAAGGAATCCACCTCGCTCAAGTCCAGAAAGACGCGAGGTCGGTCGGGGCAGGCCGGGTCCTGCTCCAGTTCCCGGAAGTGATCCACGACCTCCTGCAGGGTGACCTGGCCGGTGCAGCGCGTGCGGATGAGCCTGCTCCCAGCGTCGATCTGGTAAGTCACGGGCACCGGGAGATTCTACCCCTGCTTTCCCTCATCAGGAGGGGTTCGTGCCCGCTACCCGGGTTCGCGGCCAGATGCCTCTTCGATAGCGGCGGCCAGTTGCTCGACCGCCCAACCGATCTCTTCCGGGGAGATGATCGCGGGCGGAGCCAGCAGCAGGTGGTCGCCGCACTCGCCGTCCACGCAGCCTTGCATGGGATAGACCAGCAGGCCGCGGCGCGCGGCGGCGTCGCTCACCTGCAGAGCGAATCCGCGGTCCGGGGGAAAGGGCGCCTTCGAGGACTTGTCGGCGACGAACTCCACCCCCCAAAGCAGCCCCAAGCCGCGCACGTCGCCCACCGCGGGCAGCGCGCGCAACCGCTGCAGTGCGACGCGCAGGAGTGAGGCCGCCGTCCCCTCCTGGGTGCTGTCGGCCTGCCGCACGAGACCCAGCGCACGCAACCGCGCCAGCGCCGCGCGCCCTCCCGCCACCGAAACCGGGTGGGCATTGTAGGTGAAGCCGTGGACGAAGGTGCCCGAGCCTGTGGCCATGGCGTCCACCACCCGGCGCGCCACGATCACCGCGCCCAGGGGCGTGTAGCCGCTGGAGAGCGCCTTGCCCAGAACCAGCAGATCGGGAGTGACGCCCCAGTGTTCGACCGCGAAGTTGCGCCCGGTGCGGCCGCAGCCGGTCATGACCTCGTCGGCGATGAGCAGCGCTCCGGCGCGGGCGCATGCCGCCGCCACCTGCTGCAGGTAGCCATCCGGAGGGACGGCGGCGCCTAGCGTGGCCCCGCTCACCGGCTCTAGGATGAAGGCCGCGGCCTCGTCGCCGGCGGCCTCCAGCGCCTGCTCCACCTCGGCGGCGTATTGCCGGGCGCAGTCCTGGCAGTCGTACTTGCAGCGGTAGCAGGAAGGCAGGCTGACGTGCTCGAAGCCCGGCTGCTCCCGCATCATGGGCAGGTAGAGGTCGCGGCGGCGGCGGTTGCCGGAGACCTGCATGGCGCCCAGGGTGGAGCCGTGGTAACTCTGCCACCGGCTGAGCACGCGGAAGCGGCGTGGCTGCCCGATCTCCACCTGATACTGGCGCGCGAGCTTGAGTGCGCTCTCGACGGCCTCGGAGCCGCCGCTGGTGAAGTACACCGCCCCGCCGCGGAAGCCCGGCCCGGCAAACTCCAGAAGCTCCGCCGCGAACCGCTCGGCGGCGGCGGTGGTGAACTGGCTGCTGTGGACGAACTCCAAGGCAGCCGCCTGCTCGGCGATGGCGCGCGTCACCTCGGCATCGCCGTGGCCGATCATGCTGACCGCGGCGCTGCCGGAGAGATCCAGGTAGCGGCGGCCTGCGGTGTCCCACAGGTGCACGCCCTGGCCGCGCACGGCCACGGGAGAGGAGCGGCGAAAGGAACGGCGGAGGTGCGCGCTGCGCTCGGTTGGCCCGGACACGGCCGAGATTATCCGGCCCGGGCCCAGCGCTGTCAAAGCCTGCCGCAGAGAACGCGGGCTCGTGTATCTTGGTCGGACCATCCAGCGGGAGGAGTGCTGGGCATGAGCGAAGCGGATCCGCCACGGCGTCTCGGCCGCAGCTTCGCGGCGGTGTTCGTGGGCCTGGCCGCGATCGTCGTCCTCTCCCTGGGAACCGACGAGGTGCTGCACCTCGCGCGGGTCTTTCCGCCCTGGGGCCAGCCGATGAGCGACGCGCTTTTCGTGCTGGCGACCATCTATCGCTGCGTCTATGCGGTTGCCGGCTGCTACCTGGCGGCGCGGCTGGCGCCCAGCCGGCCGATGCGGCACGCGCTGATGCTGGGCGTGGTGGGTGTGGTGCTGAGCACCGCAGGCGCGGTCGGAACCTGGAAGCGCGGCCCGGAATTCGGTCCGCACTGGTATCCCCTGGGGCTCATCGCGTCGTCCCTGCCTTGCGCCTGGCTGGGCGGCCGGCTTCAGGAAACGAAGGCGCGCTGAGCACGAGTGAGCCCTGCGTCCCGACGGAACTTCGACCCTGGGCCGCGAGCGTGGCACCCGCGACCCAGGTCGCCCGGTTCCTGATCCCGGATCCCGGCTCAGTCGGCCTGGGAAGGTTCGGGAGGGGCAGACGGCAGGTCTTGCTTGCGGGCGCGGCGGTGGCGGTTGGCCCACGCACGCAGCCGGTCCAGGTAGATGTACACCACCGGTGTCGTGAACAAGGTCAGCGCTTGGCTGACGATCAATCCCCCGACGATGGTGATGCCCAGCGGGCGCCGCAGCTCCGCTCCCGTGCCGGTGCCCAGGGCCAGGGGGAGCCCGCCCAACAGCGCCGCCATCGTGGTCATCATGATGGGGCGGAAACGCAGCAGGCAAGCCTGGTAGATGGCCTCCACCGGCGACTTGCCCTCGCGCCGCTCCACCTCCACCGCGAAGTCGATCATCATGATGGCGTTCTTCTTCACCAGCCCGATCAGCAGGATGATGCCGATGGTCCCGATGACGTTGAGCTCGTTGCCGGAGAGGAGCAGCGCCAGCAGCGCGCCCACGCCCGCCGAGGGCAGCGTCGAGAGGATGGTGATGGGGTGGACGTAGCTCTCGTAGAGCACGCCCAGCACGATATAGACCGCGGCCAGGGCCGCCAGGATCAGCAGAGGCTCGCTGGCGAGGGAGTCCTGGAAGGCGGCCGCGGTCCCCTGGAAGCCGGGATGGATGGTGCCGGGCAGACCCATGGTGCGCGTGGTGGTCTCGATGGCCTTGGTGGCGTCGCCCAGCGCCACTCCCGGCGCCAGGTTGAAGGAGAGGGTCACTGAGGGGAACTGGCCCTGGTGATTCACCGCCAAGGAAGTGTTCGAGGGAGCGTACTGGGTGACAGCGGCGAGGGGCACTTCGCTGCCGTGCGCGGAGCGCACGTAGATGCTCTGCAGCGCGTCGGAGCTGCTCTGCCAGCGCGGGTCCACCTCCATGACCACGTGGTACTGGTTGAGCTGGCGATACATGGTGGAGACCTGGCGCTGCCCGAAGGCGTCGTAGAGCGAGCTGTCGATGGTGCCGGTGTTCACGCCCAGGCGGGCGGCGGTGGCGCGGTCGATGGTCAGGTGGGCTTCCAGGCCCCGGTCCTGCTGGTCGGCGGAGACGTCGCGCAACTCGGGCAGGCTGCGCAGCTTGCCGAGCACGCGCGGCGCCCAATCGTTCAGTTCGTCCAGGTTCTCGCCCGCCAGGGTGTACTGGTACTGGGCGTTGCTGAGTCGGCCGCCGATGGTGAGGTCCTGGGTGGCCTGGAGGAAGAGAGTGGCCCCGGGGACGACGGCCAGTTCGCGGCGCAGCCGGCCGATGACCTGGTCGGCGGTCATCCGGCGCTGGCCCATGGGCTTCAGGGTGATGAACATGCGGCCGCTGTTGGAGGTGCCGCCGCCGGCGAAGCCCACCACGGTGTCCACGGCCGGGTCCTGGCGCACGATGTCCACGAAGCGCTGCATCTTGTCGGCCATCGCGCCGAAGGAGATGTCCTGGGCCGCCTGCACCGAGCCGAAGAGGCGGCCGTTGTCCTGCTGCGGGAAGAAGCCCTTGGGGACGATCACGTAGAGGTAGACACTGAGGCAGGCGGTGGCGATGGTGACAGCCAGGGTCAGGAACTGGTGGGCGAGCACCCAGCGCAGGCTGCGGTCGTAGCGGCGAAGAAGCGCGTCGAAGGCGCGCTCGCCCAGCCGGTAGAGCCGGCCGTGGCGCTCCTCTCCCAGCGGCCGCAGGAACTTGGCGCACATCATGGGCGTGGTGGTGAGCGAGACCAGCAGCGAGACCGTGATGGCCACGCTCAGAGTGACCGCGAACTCGCGGAACAGCCGTCCCACCAGCCCGGCCATCAGCAGGATGGGGATGAAGACCGCCACCAGCGAGGTGCTCATGGAGAGCACGGTGAAACCGATCTCCCGCGCTCCCTGGAACGCGGCCTGCACGGCGCCCTTCCCCTGCTCCAGGTAGCGGGTGATGTTCTCCAGCACCACGATGGCGTCATCGACCACGAAGCCGGTGGAGATGGCCAGCGCCATGAGCGAGAGGTTGTCGAGGCTGTAGTTCAGCAAATACATTACGGCGAAGGTGCCGATCAGCGACAAGGGCACAGCGACGCTGGGGATGAGGGTGGCCCGGGGACTGCGCAGGAAAACAAAGACCACCATCACCACCAGGCAGATGGAGATCAGGAGGGTCAGCTCGATGTCGGCGACCGACGCGCGGATGGTGGTGGTGCGGTCCAGGGCGACGTCCAGGTGGACGGAGGGCGGGATGGAGGCCTGCAGCTCGGGCAGCTCCGCGCGCACCCGATCCACCGTATCGATGATGTTGGCGCCGGGCTGGCGGAAGACGATGATCAGGACGGCGGGCTTCCCGTTGGCCAGGCCGACGTTGCGCGTGTCTTCCACCGAGTCCTGCACGTCGGCGACGTCCCCCAGGCGCACCGGCGCGCCGTTCTGGTAGGCCACGATCAGCGGGCGATACTGGTCCGCGGTGTAGAGCTGGTCGTTATCGTGGATCACCCAGGCGTTGGTATCGCCGGCTACTTCACCCTTGGGCCGGTTGGCATTGGCGGCGGTCAAGGAGGCGCGCACCTGGTCCAGGCCTACGCCCAGCTTGTTCAGCAGCATGGGATTCAGCTCGGCGCGCACGGCGGGGCGTGCACTGCCGCCGGCGAAGACCTGCCCCACTCCCTCCACCTGCGCCAGCTTCTGCGACAGGATGGAATCCGCGATGTCGTAGACGCGGGGACGCGGGATAGTGTCCGAGGTCAGCGACAGGATCATGATGGGAGCATCGGCGGGGTTGACCTTGCGGTAGGTGGGATTGTTGGGCAGGTTGGTGGGGAGCTGGCCGCGGGCGGCGTTGATCGCCGCCTGCACGTCGCGGGCGGCCGCGTCGATGTTGCGGTTGAGATCGAACTGCAGGGTGATGTTGGTGGAGCCCAGTTGGCTGGTCGAGGTCATCTGCGTGACCCCGGCGATGCGCCCGAACTGCCGCTCCAGCGGCGTGGCCACGGCCGACGCCATGGTCTCCGGGCTCGCTCCCGGCAGCCCCGCCGAGACCGAGATCACCGGGAACTCGACCTGCGGCAGCGGCGCCACCGGAAGGAAGTTGAAGGCCAGCGTTCCCGCCAGCAGCACCGCCAGGGTCAGCAGCGAAGTCCCGACCGGACGACGGATGAAGGGGGCAGAGATATTCATCCGTCAATCTCCGGGAGAGGCTTCCTCGATCGGATTGCCGATCCGGAAGCGCGCCAGCTTCTGCGCCATGCGGTCGAAGGCCAGGTAGACCACCGGCGTGGTGTAGAGCGTAAGCAACTGGCTGAGGATGAGCCCGCCGACGATGGTGATGCCCAGCGGGCGCCGCAGCTCGGCGCCGGTACCACCGCCCAGCGCCAAGGGCAGCCCGCCCAGCAGCGCCGCCATGGTGGTCATCATGATGGGACGGAAGCGCAGCAGGCAGGCCTGGTAGATGGCCTCCTGCGGAGGCTTGTGCTCCACCCGCTCGGCCTCGAGCGCGAAGTCGATCATCATGATGGCGTTCTTCTTCACGATCCCGATCAGCAGGATGATGCCGATCAGGCCCACCACGCTCAGGTCGTTACCCGTCATCAGCAGTGCCAGCAGGGCCCCCACCCCGGCTGAAGGCAGGGTGGACAGGATGGTCACCGGGTGGATGTAGCTCTCGTAGAGCACGCCCAGAACGATGTAGACGGTGACGATGGCAGCCAGGATCAGCCAGGGCTCGGTGGAGAGCGAGTTGCGGAAGGCCGCCGCCGTCCCTTGGAAGCTGGAGTGGACGCTGGCGGGCAGTTGGATGTCTTTCTCGGCGGCGTCGATGGCGGTGGTGGCGTCGCCCAGCGACACGCCGGGAGCCAGGTTGAAGGACAGCGTCACCACCGGAAACTGGCCCTGATGGTTGATGGCGAGGGCGGTGTTGGCAGGCTCGAAGTGGCTGAAGGCGCTGAGCGGCACCGCCTGACCGGTGCTCGACTTCACGTAGATGTCGGCCAGCGAGCTGGGATCCTGCCGGAACTGCGGATCCACCTCCAACACCACGTGGTACTGGTTCAACTGGGTAAAGATGGTGGAGACCTGGCGCTGGCCGAAGGCGTCGTAGAGGGTGTCGTCGATGGCCTGGGGGAGGATGCCGAGGCGCGAGGCGGTGTCACGGTCGATGACCAGGTCGGCCTCCAGCCCGCCGTTCTGCTGATCACTGGCCACGTCGCGCAGTTGGGGCAGGGTGCGCAGTTTGTCCAGCAGGCGCGGCGCCCACAGTCCCAGCTCGGCAGCGCTGGCGTCCTCGATGGAGTACTGGAACTGGGTGCGGCTGACCCGGTCCTCCACGGTCAGGTCCTGCACTGGCTGCAGATACAAGGTGATGCCCGGCACCTGCGCCAACTGCGGCTGCAGGCGCTGGATGATCTCGGTGGCGCTGGCGCTGCGCTGGTCGCGCGGCTTGAGGTTGATCTGGATGCGCCCGCTGTTGGGCGTGGTGTTAGTGCCGTCCACCCCGATGAAGGACGAGAGGCTGGCCACGTCCGGATCGCGCAAGATGATGCCCGCCAGGGCCCGCTGGCTCTGGGACATGGCCGCGAACGAGGCCGTCTGCGGCGCCTCCGAGACCCCCAGGATCACGCCGGTGTCCTGCACCGGGAAGAAGCCCTTGGGCACGACCACATACAGGAAGAGCGTGAGCACCAGCGTGCCCACGGTCACCACCAGGGTCGCGGTCTGGTGGCGCAGCACCCACTGCAACGTTCGCCCATAGAAGCGGATCACCCGCTCGTACCATTCTTCGGAAAGCTGGAAGAAACGGCTGGGCCGGCGGCCGGCCGTGGACTTGAGCAGCTTGGCGCACATCATGGGCGTCAGGGTGAGCGAGACCATCGCTGAGACCAGGATGGTGACCGCCAGCGTGACCGCGAACTCGCGGAAGAGCCGCCCCACGATGTCGCCCATGAACAGCAGCGGGATCAACACCGCGATCAGCGAGACCGTCAGCGAGACGATGGTAAAGCCGATCTGCCCCGAGCCCTTCAGCGCCGCCTCCAGGGGCGTCTCGCCCTCCTCCAGGAACCGGTTGATGTTCTCGATCATGACGATGGCGTCGTCCACCACGAAGCCGGTGGAGATGGTCAGCGCCATGAGCGAGAGGTTGTTGAGGCTGTAGCCCAGCAGGTACATCACCGCGAAGGTGCCCACGATGGAAAGCGGCACGGCCACGCTGGGAATCACGGTGGCGGAGAGATTGCGCAGGAAGAGGAAGATCACCATCACCACCAGGGCGATGGTGAGCATCAACTCGAACTGGACGTCCTGGACCGAGGCGCGGATGGTCTCGGTGCGGTCGGTCAGGATGGACAGCCGTACCGTGGACGGCAGGGAGGACTGCAACTGGGGCAGCAGTTTCTTGATGCGGTCCACCACCGCGATGATGTTCGCGCCCGGCTGTCGCTGGATGTTCACGATCACGGCCGGCGTCTGGTTCATCCAAGCGGCCTGCTGGGCGTTCTCCGCGCCGTCGAGGACCGTGGCGACGTCGGAGAGCCGCACCGGCGAACCGTTCTTATAGGCCACCACGATGGGGCGATACTGCGCGCTGGAGGTGAGCTGGTCGTTGGCGCCGATCGTGTAGGACTGGCGTGGCCCGTCGATGACTCCCTTGGCCTGGTCCACGTTGGCAGCACCCAGGGCGGTGCGCAGGTCCTCCAGGCTCATGCCATAGGACGCCAGCGAGGTTGGGTTGGCCTGGATGCGCACCGCCGGCTTCTGCCCGCCGCTGATCGACACCAGACCCACGCCCGGCAGTTGCGAGATCTTCTGCGCGAGCTGCGTGTCGGCCAGGTCCTCCACCTTGGAGAGCGGCAGGGTGTCGGAGGTCAGGGCCAGCGTGAGGATGGGAGCGTCGGCGGGGTTGACTTTGCTGTAGACGGGGGGATTGGGCAGGTCGCGCGGCAGATAGGTGCCGGAGGCGTTGATCGCCGCCTGCACCTCCTGCTCGGCCACGTCGATGTTCTTGTCGAGCGCGAATTGCAGCGTGATGATCGAGCTCCCGAAGGAGCTGGTGGAGGTCATCTGGCTCAGGCCGGGCACCTGGCCGAACTGGCGCTCCATGGGCGCGGTCACCGCCGAGGCCATCACCTCGGGTGAAGCTCCGGGATAGAAGGTGACCACCTGGATGGTGGGGTAGTCCACTTCCGGCAGGGCGGAGACGGGCAACTGGCGGTAGGCCACAATGCCCACGAGCAGCAGCCCGATCATCAGCAGGGAGGTGGCGACCGGCCTCAGGATGAAGAGGCGGGAGGGACTCATGGGGCGGCTGCCTGGGGAGCGGGGACGCCGGTGGCCGGCTTACCGCCCGGGGCGGGCTTGCTGCCGGCGGCCGCGCCTCCGGACCGCGCCTCGATCCGGCTGCCGGACTGCAGCTTGTCCTGGCCGTCCGTGACCACGACCTCGCCGGGATTCAGGCCGCTGCCGATGGCAGCGACGTTGTTCTGCGTGAGGGCCACCGTCACCGGACGGACCTCCACCGTGCTATCCGGCTTGACCGCGTATACGAACGTGCCTTGCGGCCCGCGCTGGATGGCCGCCGCCGGGACCAGCACCGTGTCCTTGCGGGTTTCCAGCAGAAGCCGCACGTTCACGAACTGGTTCGGCCAGAGCAGGTCCTCCTTGTTGTCGAACTGCGCCTTGAGCTTGCCGGTGCCGGTGGAAGGATCGATCTGGTTGTCGATGGTGAGCAGGGTACCGGTCGCCAGCTTGGTTTCGTCGTCGCGGTTGTAGGCGTCCACCTCCAGCGGGCCCTTCGCCAGGTGCCGCTGCACCTCGGGGAGCTGGTCCTCGGGAAGCGTGAAGATCACGGTGATGGGCTGCAACTGCGTGATCACCAGCAGGGGGTTCGCGTCGCTGGCATGGACGATGTTGCCGACGTCCACCAGGCGAAGGCCGACGCGTCCATCGATGGGCGAGGTGATGTGGCAGTAGGTGATCTGCAACTTGGCGTTATCGATCTGCGCCTGGTCGTTGCGCACCGTTCCCTCGAGCTGGTCCACCAGCGCCTGCTGAGTGTCGAGCTGCTGGCGCGCGATCACGCCCTTGGCGAACAGGTCGGAGTAGCGGTCGCGGTTCACCTTGGCATCCCGCAGTTGGGCTTGGTCGCGGAACAACATGGCCTGCGCCTCGCTCAACTGCACTTCGAAGGGCCGGGGATCCACCACCAGCAGGAGTTGGCCCTTGCGGACCTGCTGTCCCTCCTTGAAGTCCACCTCGAGCAACTGGCCGTCCACGCGGCTCTTCACGCTCACGGTGTTGAGCGGGGTGACGGATCCGAGACCCGCCAGGTATACGGGCATGTCCTGACGCTTCGCGGTGGCGACGGCGACCGGCACAGGCTGGCTGGCGGCAGCGCGCACGTTGGCTTTGGAGGCGCTCCCGCACCCGGTCCACAGAGCGCCGGCGGCCAACAGCAGCCCCAGTCTCAGCACGCGATGGCGGCGGCCGGCCCCGCGGAAGGGATTCGAGGCTGGAGAAACACTGGTTCCCCTTGGTCGCCGGGAGGTGCTGTCAGGAAGGGTGCAGGCAGCTTCGTTCATCACCATAGTTTAGACGTGATTGCTGGCATTTAGGTGGCGGAAGTTCCTGGGTCCAGACACACGCGTCGGTAACTCAAGCCAAACCCGAATCCCGGCAAAAAGTAGCGGTCACTGGAAGGAAGAGGAAGGTTGGCGTCCCCGACGGGATTTGAACCCGTGTTACCGCCGTGAAAGGGCGATGTCCTAGGCCGGGCTAGACGACGGGGACGCACTCAAGGCAGGAAACGCCTGGCGGACACCTGATGGTAGCAGCGGCTTGCGAATGGAGTCAAAGCCGCAACCAGGGGGCAGGACGCAGGAGGCAGGAAGCAGCAAGACCAGGTCGAGCCGCTACTTGCGCGGGCGGAACAGCGCGTTGGCTTCGGCGTAGCTGACCAGGCCTTCCAGCGCCGAGTAGGTTCCGTGCTCCCGGATCTCCACCGCCAGGCGGCGCAGCAAGCCCAGAGTGGCCCGGTGGGGACTCGAGCCGAGGGAGACGCGCGCGACCCCCAGCTTCTCCAGCTCGGCGATGGGCGGGCACCCGGGCCCGGCCAGGATGTTGACCGGGCAGCCCACTTCCTTGACGAGGCGGCCGATGGTGGCGGCGTCGCGCAGGCCGGGAACAAAGAAGCAGTCGGCCCCGGCCTCGCGGTAGAGGCGGCCGCGGCGCACGCTCTCGCCGAAGCGCGACTCCGGCGGCCCCACCTCGGCAAGGTAGACATCGGTGCGCGCGTTGATGACGATGGGCACGCCCGCGGCTTCACCCGCCTGGCGAACGGCATGGATCTTGGCGACATGCTCCTCGGCCGGGACCAGCGACTTCTCCTCCAAGCCGTCTTCCAGGTTGAGCCCGACGGCGCCGCTCTCCAGCAACTCCACCGCGGTCTCGGTCATCTGCTGTGGGGTCTGGGCGTAGCCAGCCTCCAGGTCGGCGGTGACGGGAACCTGGACGGCGGCGGCGATGCGCTCCACCACCTCCAGCATGGCGGTGCGGCCGATGCGCTGGCCGTCGGGATAGCCAAGAGAATTGGCGATGGCGGCGCTGCTGGTGGCCAAGGCGGGAAAGCCGGCCTCCTCGACGATGCGGGCGCCGGCCACGTCCCACACGTTGGGCAGCAGCAGGGCGCGCGGTCCCTGGTGCAGCTTGCGGAGCACCTCTGCCTTGGCCCGGAGCGACATGTCCTCAGGAGGAGAGCGAGGAGAGGGCGCTGGCCTCGGTGTCGTGCAGGTCGAAAACAGTGTCGAGGCGGGTGACCTTGAAGGCTTGGCGGACGGTGTCGTTGATGCCTACCACCTTCAGCCGGCCGCCGACCGCGGACAGTGCCGAGTGGCAGCGGATGAGGCTGCCGATCCCGGAGGAATCGACCATGGGCACGCGCGCCAGGATGACCACGATGTCCTTGCAGCCGGTGGAGAGGCAATCCGACCAGGTGGCGCGGAAGTCGTCCACCGCCGCCCCGATGCCCAGCTTGCCCTCCAGCTCCACGATGGCCACGCTGCCCTGCTTGCGCACCGACGCCGTCATAGGTTCGGAACGATAATACAGACGCTCCGGCATTTCAATCGGCGGTGCACGGCTGCTGTTGGCTTTCCGGATGCCGCGGCGGAACGCCGCCCGCCCGGCGCTGGAATTACAATGCTGGCTGGAACCCCTTGCGGGCGAGAGACCCATGGCCGATCCCCTGTATCTCGATCTCTGGTTCCCCAGCTTCTCCGAGGCGGAGATGATGCCGCGCCTGCTCTCGGTGCTGCGGCAGTTCCCATTCTCGGCGGCGCGTCCCGGGATCACCTACGTGGCCGTGCATCCCATCTCCTGGGAGGAGCCCACCCTGCTGGAGCAGCGCTTCCAGCCCGGGGCCGCACCTGAGGAGGCGGTGGCGGTGGTCGGCGAGCTCCTGCACGACGACTACGCCTACGTCTTCGAGGCGTGGTGGGACCTGTGGACCTACGTGGAGGAGCCGGGGACGGAAGAGGCTGATCGCTGGCGCATCCAGCCATCGAAGGTGAAGTTCGTCGTCCACGCCGCCGCCTTCGAGGAAGGGGCGCACGAGGATGAAGGCCACATCCAGGTGGAGCTCGGCCTGGACACGCAGTTCCTCCACGAGGACGTCGAGCTTTCGCAGGAAGCGCAGCGGAAGGTGCAGGGCAACGTGCAGCGGCTGGTGAACTTCAGCGCGGCAGTGGAGAAGCACTGCGGCCTGCGGGGCCGCGTGCTGTGGTCCGAATCGGACGAAAACCTCGCCCAAAAGCTGATCGCCCGCCTGCAGAAAGTGCAGTAGTTAGGAGTTGGAGTTAGGAGTTTGGAGTTAGTGGCTGGCGCTGCTCGCGCCGGACTCTCGCTAACTCCTAACCCCTAATCGCAAACTACTTCGTCGCCCCACCCTCCAAGCCTAACTTCTCCCTGGCGGCTGCCTGGGCAGCGGCCAAGCGCGCGGTCAGCACGCGGAAGGGCGAGCAGGAGACGTAGTTGAGCCCCACCAGGTGGCAGAACTCCACCGACGAAGGCTCGCCGCCGTGCTCGCCGCAGATCCCGATCTTGAGCTTGGGATTGGTCTGGCGGCCTTTCTCTACGCCCATGCGGACCAGTTGTCCCACGCCCTCGCGGTCGAGCTGCTCGAAGGGGTCCTGCTTGAGGATGCCCTGGGCGCGGTAGGCGGGAAGGAAGGTGTTGATGTCGTCGCGGGAGAAGCCGAAAGTGGTCTGGGTGAGATCGTTGGTGCCGTAGGAGAAGAACTGCGCCTCCTTGGCGATCTCACCGGCCACCAAGGCGGCGCGCGGCAATTCGATCATGGTGCCCACCAGGTAGTCCACGCGCTGCTCCTTCTCGGCGAAGACCTCCTCCGCGACGCGCACCACGATGGCCTTCTGGTTGGCCATCTCCTTGAGCGTGCTGACCAGCGGGATCATGACCTCGGGATGCACCTTCACGCCTTCTTTGGCCACCGTGACCGCGGCCTCGAAGATGGCGCGCACTTGCATCTCGGTGATCTCGGGATAGGTGATGCCCAGGCGGCAGCCGCGGAGGCCCAGCATGGGATTCATCTCGTGCAGCTCCTCCACGCGGCGCAGCAGTTTTTTCAGCTCCTTCAGCTTGGGCGAGCGCGGCCGGGTGATCTCCAGCTTGGCGATCTCGACCATGAGGTCCTCGCGCCGCGGCAGGAACTCGTGCAGGGGCGGGTCGAGGGTGCGGATGGTGACCGGCAAGCCGTCCATGGCACGGAAAACGCCGATGAAATCCGAGTGCTGCATGGGCAGGAGCTTGCGCAGGGCGGCGCGGCGCTCCTTTTCCGTGCTGGCCAGGATCATGGCGCGCATGTGGGGGATGCGGTCCTCGGCGAAAAACATGTGTTCGGTGCGGCAGAGGCCGATGCCCTCGGCGCCGAAGGCGCGCGCCTGGATGGCGTCGCGAGGGATGTCGGCGTTGGCGCGCACCCCCAGCTTGCGGAAGGGCTCGGACCAGGAGAGCAGCTTCTGCAGGTCGGGATCGTCGGGCGAGGCGGGGAGGGTGTGCAGGCGGCCTTTGATCACGCGCCCGGTGGTGCCGTCCAGCGAGATCCAGTGGCCTTCCTGGAAGGTCTGGCCCTGGACGCGCATCTCGCGCGCCTTCTCGTCCACCTCGATGTCGCCGGCGCCGGCCACGCAGCACTTGCCCATGCCGCGCGTGACCACGGCAGCGTGGCTGGTCATGCCGCCGCGCGAGGTGAGGATGCCGACCGCCACCTCCATGCCGTGGATGTCCTCGGGCGTGGTCTCGGCGCGCACCAGGATGACCGGGTTCCTCTTGGCGCCGTGGCCGGCCTTGGCCACGGCCTCGTCGGCGGTGAAGACGATCTGGCCGACGGCGGCGCCGGGCGACGCAGGCAGGCCGGTGGCCAGCACTTCCACCTTGGCGCTCTTCTCGTCCAGGCGGGGCACCAGGAAGTCGTAGAGCTGGTTGGGCTCGACGCGGAAGATGGCCTCCTCGGGCTTGATGAGGCCTTCCTTCACCATGTCGAGGGCCACGCGCACCGCGGCCAGCCCGGTGCGCTTGCCGTTGCGCGTCTGCAGCATGTAGAGCTTGCCGTCCTGGATGGTGAATTCGAAGTCCTGCATGTCGCGGTAGTGCTTCTCCAGGCGGGTGGTGATCTCGCGCAACTGGTTGTAGACGCCGGGCATGATCTTGGCCAGCTCAGAGATGTGCACCGGGGTGCGCACGCCCGAGACTACGTCCTCGCCCTGCGCGTTCATCAGGAACTCGCCGTAGAACTCCTTGGCGCCGGTGGCGGGGTTGCGGGTGAAGCCCACGCCCGTGCCCGAGGTTTCACCCAGGTTGCCGAAGACCATGGCCTGCACGTTGACGGCGGTGCCCAGGTCGTCGGAGATGTTGTTGATGCGGCGGTAGGTCTTGGCGCGCTCGTTGTTCCAAGAGCGGAAGACGGCGTCGCGCGCCATCGCCAGTTGCTCCTGCGGGTCCTGCGGGAAATCGCGCTTGGCGTGCCTGCGGACCACCTTCTTGTACTCCGCGATGACCTGCTCGAGCGCCTTGGCGTCGAGGTCGGTGTCGAGCTTGGCCTTCTTCTTTTTCTTGATGCCCTCGAAGACCTCGTCGAAGGCGGATTTGGGGATGTCGAGCACGACGTTGCCGAACATCTGGATGAGGCGGCGATAAGAGTCGGCGGCGAAGCGCGGGTTGTTGCTCAGCTGCGCCAGCGCCTGCACGCTCTGGTCGTTCAGGCCCAGATTGAGGATGGTATCCATCATGCCGGGCATGGAGAACTTGGCGCCCGAACGCACGCTGACCAGCAGCGGGTTCTCGCCCGCACCCAGCTTCTGCCCCTGCAGCTTCTCCAGGCGGCGCAGTGCCGCTTCCGTCTCGTGTTCGACCTCAGGAGAGGTCTTGTCGGCGCGCATGTACTCGCGGCAGGCCTCGGTCTGGATGGTGAAGCCCGGGGGCACGGGCAGGCCGGCGTTGGTCATATCGTGCAGGCCGGCGCCCTTGCCGCCCAGCACGTCCTTCATCTTGCCGCTGCCGTCGGCCTTGCCGCCGCCGAAGAAGTAGACGTACTGGGTGGCTTGCGCGGTTTCCGGGGCCTGGGCTTCGGGCAGAGTCTGCGTGCTCATAAGTACCTGCTTTCCATGAGAGCGATTTGAACTCCCTATTATGAACCTTCAGGGGCCCTTGCGTTCAGTGACGATCTCGGCAAAGTCGGCGATGATGGAGAAATCCCTCACCAGCTTTTCCATCAGGGCCAGGCGGTTGGCGCGGACCTTCTCGTCCTCGACCATCACCATGACCTTGTCGAAGAAGCGGTCCACCAGGGGCCGTAGCCTGGAGATCTCGCGCAGGGCGGCGGCATAGTCGCCTTGGGCGTGGTGGCGTTCCACCACTCCGGCGATGTGGGGAAGCTGCCCGGCGAGGGCGTTCTCCGCCTCTTCCTCGAAGAGCTTGGGATCGAGCCGGTCGGCGACCCGCTTCTTCTCCTCCCGCGCCTGGCGCAGGATGTTCTTCATGCGCTTGAAGGCGATGGAGATGGACTCGAAGTCGTCGGAGGGGCGGACCTCGGTGACGGCGCGGGCGCGGGCGACCGCGTCCACCACGTCGTCGGCGCCGGCCGCGAGCACTGCGTTGACGACGTCGTAGGCGAGGCCCTGCGATTCGCGCAGGTAGAACTCAAGGCGCTCGCGGAAGAAGGCGGCGATGGCCGAGTCGTAGTCCCCGGTCTTGAACTTCTTCGCGGCCTCCGAGCCCTTGTAGCCTTCGAGCGCGGCCTTGAAGATGGCCGTCAGGCGCAGCCGCAGCTTGTGTTCGGCCAGGGTCTTCACGATGCCGTTGGCCTGGCGGCGCAGCGCGAAGGGGTCCTTGGAGCCGGTGGGCGCGAGGCCCAGCGCGAACATGCCGGCGATGGAGTCGGCCTTGTCGGCGAGGGAGAGCACCGCGCCCTCCAAGGTGCGGGGCGCAGCGTCGTCCATGGACTCGGGCTTGTAGTGGTCATAGATGGCATCGGCGACCGCCGGAGCCAGCCTCTGGGCGCGCGCGTACAGCCCGCCTACCACGCCCTGCAGCTCGGTGAACTCCTTGACTAGCTCGGTGGTGAGGTCGGTCTTGGCCAGCCACGCCGCCTCGTGCACGGCGCCGCGGTCCAGCTTCACGCCGGCAGTGGAGAGGTCGGCAGCGAGTTCATTGGCCAGGCGCGCCACGCGCTCCGCCTTCTCGTGATAGTTGCCCAGGTCCTTCTGGAAGGTGACGTGCTTCAGCATCTCCACGCGATCCTTCAGAGGATGCTTCTGATCTGTCTCCCAGAAGAAGCGGGCGTCGTTGAAGCGGGCGCGCAGCACGCGCTCGTTGCCGTGGCGGATGACGTCGATGCCGGCGGCGTCCGGTTCGGTGTTGAGCACGGCCAGGAAGTGGGGCGCCAGCTTGCCCTGCGCGTCCTCGACCGCGAAGTACTTCTGGTGGTCGCGCATGACCGTGACCAGAACCTCTTCGGGCAGGGCCAGGAACTCCTTGTCGAAGTTGCCCAGGATGGCCGCGGGCCACTCGGTGAGGTTGACCACGGTATCGAGCAGGGCCTGGTCCTCGCGCCAGCGCGCGCCGGGCACAGCACGGGTGGCGGCGTCGAGCGCTTTGCGGATCTTCTGCTCTCGGTCTTCGGCCTTGGCAATCACGCATGCGTGCTCCAGAGCCGACGCATAGTCCTGCGCCGATGCCAGCTTCACCTGGTTGCCGAAGACGCGGTGGCCGTGGGAGATGCGGTCGGCGCGGATGCCGGCGAACTCCACGGGAACGACCTCCCCGTCGAGCAGGGCAACCAGCCAGCGCACCGGGCGCACGAAGCGCTCCGGCTTGCCCGCGCGCCAGTACATACTCTTCGGCCAGTAGAGCTTGGCGATCTCGCCGGGAAGGAAGTCGGCCAGGACCTCGGCCGCCCTTCTGCCCTTCTTCGTGACTTTGGCGGCCAGGTACTCGCCCTTCGCTGTGGTCACCTTGTCGAGCTTGTCCACCGGCAGGCCAACCTTCTTGGCGAAGGCCTCGGCCGCAGGAGTAGGCTTTCCGTCCTTAAAGGCAATCTTGAGTGATGGGCCCGTAACGTCTTCTGTTACATCCGGTTGCTTGCCAGACACCGCATGGACCGAGGCTGCCAAGCGACGCGGCGTAGAGAAGCTCTCGACCTTGGGGGCGTCCGCGAGATGCTCACGCTCGAGCAGATCGCGCACGCGCCGGGCGAACTCCTGCGCCGCCGCATCCAGCATGCGCGCCGGGATCTCCTCGCAACCGATCTCGAGCAGAAAGTCGGGCATTCTAAGAGCTCACCACAAAGGACGCAAAGGTCACACGAAGGACACAAAGGAAAACCCTTTGTGCTGCCTTTGTGTCCTTTGTGGTCATGCTTTTCCTTTCAGCGCCGCGGCCTCGGATGCGCCCTGCTGCGCCAGCCAGGCCTTGGCCACGCCCACGGCCAGGTTGCGGATGCGGGCGATCACGCCCACGCGCTCGGTCACCGAGATGGCTCCGCGCGCGTCCAGGATGTTGAACAGGTGCGAGCACTTCAGGCAGAGGTCAAAGGCGGCGAGGACCGGGAAGCGCCGCTCAAAGAACGCGATCGACCTCTGCACGTCCGCGAGCTTGCCGGCCGCCTCCGGCTTGTGCGCGTAGGCCTCCAACAGCGCCTTGCACTCAGACTCGTAGAGTTCCAGGTGCTTCCAGGTTTTCTCCACGTCGGCGCGCTCGAAGTTGTAAACCGAGAACTGCAACTCCCCGGCATGGCAGACGTCGCGGTAGGTCACCCCCGGCGTCCACACGATGTCGAAGACCGAATCCACGTCCTGCAGGAAGGCGGCGATGCGCTCCAGACCATAGGTCAATTCGGCCGAGATAGGGTCCAAGTCCACTCCGCCGCACTGCTGAAAGTAAGTGAACTGGGTGATCTCCAGGCCGTCGAGCATCACCTGCCAGCCGATGCCCCAGGCGCCCAGGGTGGGCGACTCCCAATTGTCCTCCTCGAACTTGATGTCGTGCTGGCGGAGATCGATGCCTAACGCCGCGAGCGACTCCAGGTAGAGCTGCTGCACGTTCTCCGGCGGCGGCTTCAGGATGACCTGGAGCTGGGTGTGGCGGTAGAGGCGGTTGGGATTGTCGCCGTAGCGGCCGTCGGCGGGGCGGCGCGAGGGCTGCACGTAGGCGACCTTGTAGGGCTTGGGCCCCAGCACGCGCAGGAAGGTTTCGGGCGCCATGGTGCCGGCCCCGACCTCCAGGTCGTAGGGCTGCTGCAGCACGCAGCCGCGCTCCGCCCAGAACTGCTGCAGCTTCAGGATGATCTCCTGGAAGGTCGGCGGGTTCTGTGAGGATTTCGGCAAAGGCCTTAGAGCTTCTTCAGCATTGTCGACGTCAACAGCTTCTTCTCGATGTGCCGCTCGACCAGTTGCGAGACGAAGCGGCGCAGGTCGGCGCCGCGCGCCTTCGGCCAGGGCTCCCCGGCGAACGAGTCCACCGGCGAGCGGAACATGCCGGCCGCCAGGGCCCGCGATTCGGCCGACATCTCCGACGACGCCAGGCGCTTGTGCTCGGCGCACATCAGGCCGTCGGCCAGGGCGTGAAACCACGCCCGGCTCCCGTTCAGGCTGCGGCCGCACTTGAGGCACTCGCCCAGCTCCGGCAGCAGGCCCACCAGCCGCGCCATCCACAGGTCGAAGTACGTGACCGGCATCCAGATGGCCGAGCCGCGCAACTGCTCCAGCACCGAGAGCGCCAGGCGAAAGACGGCGTCGTTGGCCTCGCGCTCCGGCAGCAACTCCTCCAGGACCTCGGCGACGTGCTCCAGGGCCACGGCCCGGGGATAGTCCACCTGGGTGGCCAGGGGCGACTCCAGGATCTCGCAGGAGTCCAGCCGCGCCAGCTCCTGCCCTTCCCGGTCCTCCCAGAAGACCCGCACCCAGGTTAGCGGCTCGAGCGCCCCGCCGAAGCGCCGCTTGGACTTCTTGCCGGAACGGGCCACGCCCCGCAGTTTGCCTTCGGCGCGGGTGAAGAAGCTCACCAGCAGATCGGCTTCGCGCAGCGGATAGCTGCGCAGCACGATCGCCTCGGACTGCTTCACGCGCACCTCCCGCCAGGCATCGGCGAGCGCTCGGGACGCTGACCCAAACTCTCGATTCTAATTGAGGGCTGGAACGATGGAAAGGGCGGCCTTACCGCCGGGCCCGCGCGCGCCTGCCCTTGGCCGGACGCTTGCGCGAGGGCCTGGGAGGCGCTCCCGAGAGTTCCTGCTGGACCTTCTTGGGCAGAGTGGCAAAGACAAGGTCGCGAGCCGAGCCCAGCAGGCGCTTCAACTCCGGGGCCGGAAGGACGTCGCGGTGCTGCAGCGCCACCCACTTGGCGCGCGCCATGTAAGGCGCGGGCACCACGCCTTCGATCTCCTGCAACTCGATGAACTCCTCGTCACTGGCCTTGAAGGAGAGGACGACCTCGTCGCGCTGGGGCTCCAGGTTCATGACGCAGAACATCTTGCCGCCCACCTTGAAGACCAGGTCGCGCACCCACTGCGCCTTCTCGGTGACGTGAGGCAGCGACATACAGTGCTCGCGGATGGCTTCGATGTCCATGGGCAAAACATAACGCGCACCGTGGGGGGTGCGCGTTGGAAAATGGACCGGTGGCTAGCGGCCGTAGTACTTGGCGTTGCGCTCCGCGAAGGCCTTCCACTTTTCCGGCAGGTCGTCGAGAGCGAAGATGGCCGACACCGGGCAGACGGGCACGCAAGCGCCGCAATCGATGCACTCCACCGGATCGATGTAGAGCATCTCCTCGGTGGCGTGCTTCTCTTCGTCCTTCTTGGGATGGATGCAGTCCACCGGGCAGGCGTCGACGCAGGCCGTGTCCTTGGTGCCGATGCAGGGTTCCGCGATCACGTATGCCATAAGCTGAGTTTCTCCGTTCCCCTCTAGAGCAGGTCAGGCCTGCGCTTGAAAACTCTGTATTCTACAAAACCCCCTGCCGAACCGCAAACGGCAAAGGCCCGCGTCACTTCCGAGCCCCGGCCAGTTGGCGCTCTTCCGCCGGCTCGTACTCCACGATGTGCCCGGCGACGGCGCTGGCGGCCACGGTCAGGGGGCTGGCAAGGTACATCAGCCCCGGGCCGCTGCGGCCGGGAAAGTTGCGGTTCTGGGCGCTGATCACCACCTGGTCGTTGCGGGTGGAGACTCCCGGCCCGGCGTTGATGCAGGCGCCGCAACTGGGCTCGATCACCACCGCGCCCGCCTGCTTGAATATGTCCAGGTACCCCTTGCGGACGCAGTAGTCGCGGGTCTCCTGCGAGCCGAACTGGATGTAGAACTTGGTGGATGGGGCGACGCGCTTGCCCTGGCGCAGGGCGTCGGCCAGCACCCGGGCATACATATCCATGTCCTCGTTCTTGCCGGCGGTGCAGGTGCCGCCGTAGGCGATCTCCACGTGGACGGGCTCGGCCAGCTCGCGCACGTACTTGCCGTTGCCGGGATCGCCGGGGGTGGCCACCATGGGCGTGATCTCGGCGGCGTCCAACTCGATGACGTGGGCGTACTCGGCGCCGGAATCGCTGGTCAGGCCCGCAATCAACTTTTCCGCCTGCGCTTGCGCCATGCCCCGCCGCTCCACCAGGAACTCCACCACCTTGCGGTCAGGGGCGACGATTCCGGTGAAGCCCCCGATCTCGGCGGCCATGTTGGTCATGGTCGCGCGTTCGTCCACGCTCAGAGCTTCGATGGCCTCGCCGGCATACTCCATCACCTTGGCCAGGGCCTTGCCGCTGCGCACGTAGTCGAGGCTGAGGATCTTGAGGATGATATCCTTGGCGGTGACGTTGGGGTGCTTCTCGCCGCACACCATGACCTTCACCGACTCCGGCACCTTGACGCGCACGTCGCGGGTGATCCAACCGTTGAAGACGTCGGTGGTGCCG
>DASPRL010000323.1 GCA_035624475.1 Terriglobales bacterium | reverse complement strand
TGGCCCGTGTTACGATTGTCTGCCATGTCGCGCGAACGCGGGCAGCCTGCCATCGAACTGGCGCCATCCATCTTGTCGGCCGACTTCGCCCACCTGGCGGAGCAGGCGCAGGCCGCCTTGGACGGCGGCGCGACCCTGCTGCACGTGGACGTCATGGACGGCCACTTCGTCCCCAACATCACCATCGGCCCGCCGGTGGTGGCCTCCCTGCGCAAGGCTACCAAGGTCCCGCTCGACTGCCACCTGATGATCGAGGACCCGGACCAGTACATCCCCGCCTTCGCCGAGGCGGGCGCGGACTGGATCTCGGTGCACCAGGAGGCCTGCATCCACCTCCACCGCACCCTGGAGCTGATCCGCAGCCATGGCGCCAAGGTGGGCGTGGTGCTGAATCCCGCCACCCCGGTGGACACGCTGAGCGAGGTGCTGGGGATGGTGGACTACGTGCTGGTGATGAGCGTGAACCCCGGCTTCGGGGGGCAGAAGTTCATCCCCGCCACGCTGGAGAAGATGCGGCAACTGGCGGCCCAGCGGCAGGCCAAGCGCCTGGACTTCCGCATCGAGGTGGACGGCGGCATCGCCCTCGACACGGTGGCCGACGCGGTGCGCGCCGGCGCCGAGGTCCTGGTGGCGGGCAACGCCATCTTCGGCAAGGGCGATGCCAAGGCCAACGCCCAGAAGCTGCTGAAAGCCGCCTGCGACGCCACCCTGCGGCGCGCCTAAGCGCAAGAAAAAATTGCGCTTGGGGGTGGCGCGGAGGCGGGCAAACAGGGTAAGCTTTCCCTTTCCCACCCGCGCGCATGAAGTCGTATTCCCGAGGTAGGTCAATGATCCGTCGAGCCCTCACAGTTCTCTTCCTGGCGGCCCTGGTTCTGGGCGCGGCCTCCTGCAGCAACAAGAAGGTCAAGAATCCCATCGCCAACGTCGACTCCAAGCAGCCCGACAAGGTGCTGTTCGACCGCGCCATGGACGCCATGAAGCACAACCGCTACGACGTGGCGCGCATGACCCTGCAGACCCTGATCAACACCTATCCCGACTCGGAGTATGTGGCCCGCGCCAAGCTGGCGGTGGGCGACTCCTGGTACGCGGAGGGCGGCTCCGCGGCCCTGGCCCAGGCGGAGATCGAGTACAAGGACTTCATCACCTTCTTCCCCAACATGCCGGAGGCGGCCGAGGCGCAGCTCAAGGTCGCCAACATCCACTACCAGCAGATGGAGAAGCCGGACCGCGACTTCACCCACGCCATGCGGGCGGAGGAGGAGTACAAGCAGCTCATCCTGCAGTTCCCCGACAGCAAGCTGGTGCCGGAAGCCAAGCAGCGGCTGCGCGAAGTGCAGGAAGTGCTGGCCGAGCGCGAGTTCCGCATCGGGCACTTCTACTTCATGCGCGAGATGTATCCGGCGGCCATCGCCCGCCTGGAGTCGCTGGCGGACGCTTATCCCCTCTACAGCCAGGCCGATGAGGCGCTCTACACCCTGGGCCAGTCCTACGAGCGGCAGGCGGAACTGATCCGCAACGCTCCCAAGCTCCCGGAGAAGGCCAAGGAGAAGCTGATCGCGGAGTACATCCAGAAGGCGGGCGCGGCCTACACCCGGCTGATCACCCGCTACCCGGTGATGGATCGCGCCAAGGACGCGGGCGCACGCCTGGCGGCGCTGCACCTGCCCGTGCCCACGCCCACGCCGCAGGCCATCGCGCAAAACAAGGAGGAGGAGGCCAGCCGGGGCAAGACCGGCATGGTGGGCTCGGTCATCCAGAACTTCAAGCATGGGCCCGACGTCTCCGCCTCCGCGCATGTGGGCGATCCCACCATGGTGGAACCGCAGCCCACGGACGCCTCGGCCATGGTGCGCGATGCCAACAAGGCGGTGATGGCGGCGGTCTCGGGAGGAGGCGCCGGCTCCAACTCCGTGAGCGTGGAGACGGTGAGCAGCGGCTCCGGCACTCCCGGTCCCAACCAGCCCCCGCCCTCCTCCGACAGCGGGGCTCCGGCAGCCGGCGACCCCTCCGGGCCCCCCGCCGGCCAGGAGCTGACGCCCAACTCCTCCGGCACCTCCGACAACCAGGCGGCTCCTCCGCCTCCCATGACCCAGGTCAACGAGGCGGCGCAGCCTGCGGGCGACAATGCTGCTCCAGCCGGCTCCGCCGCGGCCGGCCAGAAGCCGGCGGCCACCGACAGCAAGACGGAGTCGTCGAGCAAGAGCAAGAAGAAGAAGGGCCTGCGCAAGCTGATCCCCTTCTAAACGCTCTCGGATCCGGGCCCAGGCTGGCGGCCTCCGCCAGCCTTCGCTTTTGATTCCTGCCGGGGCGCCGGGTGGTGTCGTTCTAGTTTCGTTTGATTGACTTGCCGGCCCAGAAACAGTACTTTGAGGGCAGACCCCAGCCTGTAGGGAATTCCAACGTGGCCCTGAAGGTCCTACTTGCCGACGACAGCATGACCGCCCAGAACATGGGCAAGAAGATCCTCGCCGACGCGGGCTTCGAGGTGGTGGCGGTCTCCAACGGCGCCGCGGCAGTCAAGAAGATCGCTTCGGAGAAGCCAGATGTGATCGTGCTGGACGTCTACATGCCGGGCTACACCGGCCTGGAGGTCTGTGAGCGGCTGCGCGGCGCGCAGGAGACCTCGAAGACCCCCGTGCTGCTCACCTACGGCAAGATGGAGGCCTTCGATCCCGGCGAAGCCGAGCGCGTGAAGGCCAACGGCGTGATCGTGAAACCCTTCGAGGCCAGCGACCTGCTGGCCGCGGTGCAGAAGATGGTGGAAAGGGGCAGCGCAGCCCCACCCGCTCCCCCGGCGCCGGCGGAGGAGACGACCGTCAAGATGCCGGTGCCCAGCTTCGTGGAGGAGTTCAAGGACCGCAGCTACGAAGAGTGGAAGAGCACCGCCGACGAGCACCTGGACACCGGCGCCGTGGTCAAGGAGCGCATCGAGGTCCCCCACGACATGGCGGCGGCGCCCGCCATGGGATGGGAAGAGCCGGCTCCCGCAGCGCCGGCGCCGGAGCTTCGCACCACCGTCCCCGACCTGCGCAGCACGGTGGCCCTGGAGCATCCCGCGGAAGCGGCGGCCGCTCCCCAGGTAGAGCACCACGTAGCCGATCACGAGCTGGAGCCCACTTCCGCCCCCAAGGCGGGCGAGATCGAGATCCAGCGCGAGCCCGATCTGGTCACCGACGCCAGCGAGATGGTGCAGTTCGCCACCAAGTTCGGCGTGGAGCATCCGGAGGAGATCCCGGTGGGGGTGTACACACCGCCCCCGGAGGAAGCCGCGGCCCCGCCCGCGGAAGCGGCACCCGCGCCCGTGGAGGCTGCTGAGCCCGCTCCGGTGGAGGCGGCGCCCGCGCCCGAGGCGGCGCCCGTCCCGGAGGTTGTCTCCGCCCCCGCCCCGGCGAGCGAAACGGACTTCCAGAAGGCCGTCGACGCCGCCATGGCTGCCTACGAAGCGCCTGCCGCGGCGCCTCCGCCGGCGCCGCCGGTGGAAGCGGCCCCGCCACCGGAGGCTGCTCCCGTGGTCGAGGCGCCTGCGCCTCCTCCCCCGGCTCCCGGCTGGTCCGCCGAAGAGACCAAGGTCGAGGAGCACGAGCACAAGGTCTCGCTCGACCATGAGATGCAGCAGGCCTTCGCTTCGGCGCCGGTAGAAGCCGCGCCGCCGGAGCCCGAGCCGCCGCCACCCCCACCGCCGGCTCCTGCCCCTGCGGTGGGTGATGAGACCGAGGCTCTGGCCGCCGAGATGGCCGCGGCCATGGCCGCCAAGATCCCCGAAGCTCCGGCGGTCGCCTCGGGCACCACCTCGCTGGACTCCGCCACCATCGCCCGCATCGTGCACGCCGCCATGGAGAAGCTCAAGCCTGAGCTGGAAGCGGAGATCGCGCGCGCCCTGGCCTCCGAGCAGGAACGCAAGCCGTAGCTGCCCTTCATTCCCACTCCGTTTGACCGCATTTTCCCCGCGCCTGTAATATCGAGCTTTGCCTCCACCGTCCGCGAATTCACTGACAATGCCCCACGAACTGCCCAAGGCGTACGATCCGGGCGCCATCGAGGCGCGCTGGGCGGAGTACTGGGTCGAGGAGAAGCTGTTCGCCGCGCCCACACCGCCGGCGGGTTCGCCGCGCCCCGTCTACATGCTGCAACTGCCCCCGCCCAACGTCACCGGGCGGCTGCACATGGGGCACATGCTCAACCAGACGCAGATGGACATCCTGGTTCGCTGGCACCGCATGCGCGGCTTCCTGGCGCTGTGGCTGCCGGGCACCGACCACGCCAGCATCGCCACCCACATGATGGTGGAGCGGCAACTGGCCGAGGAGGGGCTCGATCGCCGTACCCTGGGCCGCGAGAAGTTCCTGGAACGGGCCTGGGAGTGGAAGCGGCACTACGGCGGCGCCATCCTGGAGCAAATGAAGCGGCTGGGCGCCTCGGTGGACTGGTCGCGCACCTACTTCACCATGGACGAGAACCTCTCGCGGGCGGTGCGCGAGGTCTTCGTCCGCCTCTACGAAGAGGGGCTGATCTACCGCGGCCAGTACATCGTGAACTGGTGCCCGCGCTGCATGACTGCCATCTCCGACCTGGAGGTGGTGCACGAGGAGACCCAAGGCAAGCTCTACGAGATCAAGTACCCGGTGGTCGGGACCCAGGAGTTCATCACCGTGGCCACCACCCGGCCCGAGACCATGCTGGGCGATACGGCGGTGGCGGTCCATCCCAAGGACGCGCGCTACCAGCACCTGCACGGCAAGAAGGTGATGCTGCCGCTGATGGAGCGCGAGATCCCCATCATCCTCGACGAATTGGCCAACCCGGAGTTCGGCACCGGCGCGGTGAAGGTCACCCCCGCGCACGATGCCAACGACTTCCAGGCGGGGCTGCGCCACCATCTGCCGCTGATCGACATCATGGATGAGACTGCGCACCTGAACCAGAACGCCGGGCGCTACGCGGGGCTCTCGCGCCACGCCGCGCGCGAACGCGTGCTGGCCGACCTGGATGGCAAGGGGTTGCTGGGGGGAGTGAAGGACTACGTGGTCCCCCTGGGCAAGTGCGACCGCTGCAAGACGGTGGTGGAACCGCGGCTCTCCATGCAGTGGTTCATGGCGGTCACCAAGAAGACCAGGGATGGACGCCCCAGCCTGGCAGCGCGCGCCATCGAGGTGGTGGAGCGCGGCGAGGTGACCATCTTCCCCGAGAACTACAAGACCATCTACATGAACTGGATGACCAACATCCGCGACTGGTGCATCTCGCGCCAGTTGTGGTGGGGACATCGCATCCCGGCATGGCACTGCGCCTGCGGCGAGATCACGGTGGCGCGGGAAGATCCGCCGCACTGTCCCAAGTGCGGCGGCAAAGTGGAGCAGGATCCCGACGTGCTCGACACCTGGTTCAGCTCCGGCCTGGTGCCTTTCACGACTCTGGGCTGGCCGGAGAAGACGCGCGACCAGGAGGTCTTCTATCCCGGCTCGCTGCTGCTCACCGCCTACGAGATCCTCTTCCTGTGGGTGGCGCGCATGATCATGTTCGGCTGCCACTTCATGGACGGGCACCGCCAGGACGCGGCCATCAAGCAGGCCTCCGGCTGGAGGGAGCGCCAGGACGACACCGTGCCCTTCCGCCAGGTGTACATCCACGCCCTGGTGCGCGACGCCGAGCGGCAGAAGATGTCGAAGACCAAGGGCAACGTGCTCGATCCCATCGAGGTGATCGAGAAGTACGGCACCGACGCCACCCGCTTCACGCTGGCGGCCATGGCCGCCCCCGGCACCGACATCGCTTTCAACGAGAGCCGCACCGAGGGCTACCGCGCCTTCGCCAACAAGATCTGGAATGCCGCCCGCTTCCTCTTCCTGAACGTGGACCGGGCCGAGCAGGCGGGGGTGTGGTCGCTCAAGGAGTTTCAGAAGCTCGCGCCAGGTACGGGGGTCGCCGGCTTCGAGGCTCGCACCCTCGAAGACCGCTGGATCCTCTCGCGCTTCCACGCGGTGGCGCGCGAGGTGCACGAAGCGCTCGGCACCTTCCGCTTCCACGAGGCCGCCAACACCGTCTACGGCTTCTTCTGGGGCGAGTTCTGCGACTGGTACATCGAGATGGTGAAGCTGCGGCTGGCGCCGGGGAACGGCGCCGGGCGCGAGGCGGTGCGCACCGCCTTCGGCAACTTGCTGGGCCTGTTCGAGGCGGCGCTGCGCCTGCTCTCGCCCTTCATGCCCTTCCTGACCGAGGAGATCTGGCACGCGCTCTACGACGGCAAGCCGCCGCTCAAGTCCATCGCGCTGGCTGCCTATCCTGAGGGCGATGCCACGGCGATCGACCCCGCCGCCGAGACCGAGATGGCCGTCCTGCAGGACCTGATCGTGAGTGTGCGCAACCTGCGCGCCGAATTGAAGGTGGAGCCCAAGGCGCGCCTGCCCATCCGGGTGCACGCCGCCGCCGATGTCCGCACGCTGCTGGAGCAGAACCGCGAGGCCATCGAGAAGCTGGCGGGGGTGGAGGGTGTAAGCTTTGTCGAGGAGTCGCTGGCCAAGGCGGCGCACGCGCGCTCCACCGCGCGCTTCGACGTGGCCGTGGTCTACGAGAAGAAGATCGACAAGGCCGCCGAGCGCGAGCGCCTCGAGAAGGAGCTGGGCAAGCTGGAAGGCGAATTGGCCAACGCCCGGCGGCAACTGGGCAACCAGCAGTTCCTGGCCAAGGCCCCGGCCAAGGTGGTGGAGGGGATCAAGAAGCGCGCCGCCGAGCTGGAGGTCCTGATCGAGAAGGCGCGCGCGGCCTTGCGCGGGCTGGGAGCGGATTAGCAAGGTTTCAAGGTCTCAGAGTTTCAAGGTTTCAAAGACAAGAACTGGGAACTGCAACCGGGAACTGAGAACTCGGCCAACGACCAACGACTAACGACCAACGACTGGTTCTATGGACTGGCACAGCCGGCGCATCGCCGCCATCCTGGAAAGCGCGCTCAAGGAAGACAGCGCCACGCGCGATGCCACCTCGTACGCCTGCATCGATCCGCGGCAGCGCGCCACCGCCACCATCCTGGCCAAGCAGGAGTGCGTGCTCTCCGGGCAGGGCGCCATCGAGGGCATCCTCGACGCCTTCGCCCGCCTGGACGGCACCGTGACCGCGCATCCCGAGGTCACCAGCCATCCCGAGATCTTCGACGGGGTGCGCCTGCACAAGGGGCAGAGCATCGCGGTCATCCAGCACAACGCCCGCGTCATCCTCTCCTGCGAGCGGGTGATCCTGAACGTGCTACAGCGGCTGAGCGGCATCGCCACGCTCACGCGCAAGTTCGTGGACGCGGTCGCGGGCACGCACGCGCGCATCCTGGACACGCGCAAGACCGTCCCCGGGCTGCGTGTGCTCGACAAGTACGCGGTGCGCTGCGGCGGCGGACAGAACCACCGCCTCGACCTCTCCGACGGCGTGCTCATCAAGAACAACCACATCGCGCTGGCCGGCGGCATCGCGCGCGCCCTGGAGCTCGCTCATCACAACCGCCGCGGCGATCAGCCCCTGGAGATCGAGGTGCGCTCGCTGGCGGAACTCGAAGAGGCGCTGGCCCACGGCGCCGAGGCCGTCCTGCTCGACAACATGGCGGCCGAGGACGTGAAGAAGGCGGTGGAGCGCGTGCGCGCCCACACTCGCCGCGTCCCGGTGGAGTGCTCCGGCGGCATCAACCTGGAGAACGTGCGCGCCTACGCCGAGACCGGGGTGGACTACATCTCCGTGGGCGCGCTCACGCACTCGCCCCCGGCGGTGGACCTGTCGATGCGCATGGTGCCGGCGTAGGCAGTTCGCAGTTCCCGGTTCCCAGTTGCCGGTTGAATCGCGCATAATTCCCGCATCAAGTCCAGCGCCCCAAGCCGTCGCGGGAAGCAGGCCGCACTCGATCTTTCGGCGCGCACCGACGAGCGCCTGGGGCGCATCCTGCGCGTGCTGCAGCACCACGCCATGCTGGTGGTCTCGGGCACGCGCATCGCCGAGGAGATGGGCGCGTCGCGCTCCGCGGTGTGGCGGCTGATCCAGCAACTGCGCGCCCTGGGAGTGGAGATCGCCGGGCATCCCACCACCGGCTACCAGCTCAAGAAGGTCCCCGACCTGCTCTTGCCCGAGCTGCTGGCGCCGCTGGTGAAGGGGACGATCTTCCGCCGCGTTCATCATTACTTCCGCATCGGCTCCACCAACACCGCCGCCATGCAGGCGGCGGCCGCGGGCGAGCCCGAGGGCACCGTCTTCCTGGCGGAGGAGCAGAGCGCGGGGCACGGCCGCGGCGGCCACTCCTGGCACTCCGAACCCTCGACCGGGATCTACTGCTCCGCCATCCTGCGGCCGGGCGTGGCCCCGGCAGACGTGCTGGCGCTCTCGCTGGCGGCGGGCCTGGCGGCCAGCGCCGCGGTGCAAGAGGTCACTGGGCTGCAGCCCGACCTGCGCTGGCCCAACGACCTGCTGCTCGCCGAGAAGAAATTCTGCGGCATCCTCACCGAGATGAACGCCGAAGTCACGCGCGTGCGCTACGCGGTGGTGGGCGTCGGCATCAACGTGAACCAGGAGAAGTTTCCCGCCGACCTGCACGGCCAGGCGACCTCGCTGCGCCTGGAGACGGGGCAAGAGTGGTCGCGGGTGGCGCTGGCCGGGGCTCTGCTAAAATCGCTGGACCGCGAGTACCGGGCGCTGGCCGCGGCCACCGGGCCGGATGCCGGCGCGGCCGCGCAGTCCGTCTTCCGCCGCTTCGAGGAGCGCTCCTCCTACGCTCGCGGCAAGCGCGTCGAGGTGGAAGAGGACTCGGGCTACGCGGGCGTGACCGAAGGCCTGGACGCGCGCGGCTTTCTCAAGGTGCGCACCGCTGCCGGCCTGCGCACCGTGCTCTCCGGAGGCGTGCGCGCCTTCAAGGAACCGTGATGCTGCTGGTCCTGGATGTCGGCAACACCAACACCGTGCTGGGGGTCTTCGCCCGGCCCGCCGGCTTCACCGCCGACGCAGCCGCCGGCTACGAGCGCCTGGTGGCGCACTGGCGGGTGGAGACCAACCGCAGCCAGACGGTGGACGAGTACGGCGTGCTCTTCCGCAACCTGTTCGCGCTGGACGGGCTGGAAGTCGGCCACATCCGCGGCATCGTGATCTCCTCGGTGGTGCCGCCGCTGGACTCCACCCTGCGCGAGGTCTGCGAGCGCTACTTCAAGACCAAGCCGCTGTTCATCGAGCCGGGGGTGAAGACGGGCATGCCGGTGCTCACCTACAACCCCTACGAGGTCGGGGCCGACCGCATCGTGAACGGGGTGGCCGCCTTCGCCAAGTACGGCGGGCCCTGCATCATCGTGGATTTCGGCACCTCCACC
This sequence comes from Terriglobales bacterium, assembly GCA_035624475.1. Taxonomy (NCBI): domain Bacteria; kingdom Pseudomonadati; phylum Acidobacteriota; class Terriglobia; order Terriglobales; species Terriglobales bacterium. The sequence continues at coordinate 2,534 of DASPRL010000323.1, read as the reverse complement.
AACTTCGACGCGGTGTCGAAGAAGGGCGAGTACCTCGGCGGCGTGATCGCCCCCGGGCTGGGCATCTCGGCGGAGGCGCTCTTCCAGCGCACCGCGCGCCTGCCGCGCGTGGACATCCGCAAGCCCGGGAAGGTCATCGGCACCGACACTGTGGGTTGCATGCAGTCGGGCCTCTACTACGGATACCTGGGGCTGGTGGACGGCATCCTCGCAGGCATGCTGGCGGAACTGGGCAGGGAGAGCAAGGTCATCGCCACCGGGGGCCTGGCGGCGCTGCTGGCCGAGGGCTCGAAGTACATCTCGGCGGTGGATGAGTGGCTGACCTTGGAGGGCCTGCGCCTGATCTGGGAGCGCAACGCGACGGCGGCGCGCGAGAAGCCGGAGAAGAAGGGGCGGGCGAAAGCATAGCCGCTCGCTCCCTCGCTCCGTGCTCGCTGGCTCGTTCGGGAGCAAGATCTTCCGGCGCTCTTACGACACGACGAAGTCGTACCCTCCCGAGAAGCGCAAGGTCCTTCGACTCGCGATGACCTGCAGGCAAGCTGCAGGCCATCGCTCGCTCAGGATGACACCGCAGGAAGTTTGCTAGAGTCAGAGCAGCAGTCTCCGCGCTCCGGGATTGCGGAGGCCGGCGCTACTTCCGTGGAAAACTACTTCAACTACTTCACCGAGATCGAGGAGCACTTCCGGGAGAAGCGCGGCACCATCCTGCTGCTCTCCACGCTGGACTGGGCGCTGATCGAGACCTGGAAGGAGGCGGGCATCCCGCTGGCGGCGGTGCTGCGCGGCATCGACGCCACCTTCGAGCGCTGGGAGCGCCGCGCCTCGCACACCCGCAAGATCAACTCGCTGGCCTTCTGCTCCCAGGAGGTCCTGGCCGCGGCCGAGGCGATGAAGGAAGCGGCAGTGGGCGCGGCCCCGGCGCCCCCGACCCAGGAGACCGGCTTCACCGCCGAGCAGGTGGCCGACTACCTGAAGAAGAACGCGGCCGCGCTGGAGAAGGCGGCGCTGCCCGGTGCGGCGCACGCCATTGCCCGCGAGCACGCCCGCGCCCTGCACGACCTGGCCTCCGGGCTGCGCGGCGCCCTGGAAGAGGTGGAGCGCCGGCTCACGGTGATGGAAGAGAAGCTCTTTGCCGCGCTGGTGGCCTCCACTCCCGACGAGGAGCTGCTGGCGGTGCGGCGCGAGGCCGACCGCGACCTGGCGCCCTACCGCCGCAAGATGTCGGCGGCGCAGATCGAGCAGTTGCACAAGCAGTACGTCCACAAGCGCCTGCTGGAGCGCTACGGCCTGCCCCGCCTCAGCCTCTTCTACATGCAGTAGCCGCGCGCGCCGGAGGGGACCCTCGCGGCCGGGGTTACCGAAGTTTTCTTCCGGGCCTTCTCTTCCATTGCCAGCGGCCTCCGGGTGCGGTACAAATACCCGCACTTTCGCACGTCTTTGTTAGGGGAGGGGATATGAACGCCACGATGCTCCGCGGCCGGCGGGTGAGCGGCGCCGGGCTGGCCCTGCTGCTGGCCATGCTGGTCCCGGGTGCCGCTGCCCAGGTGATCTCCCTGGTGGGTTCCGGCTCCAATCTTCCCAGCCCGCTCTACGACGCCTGGGTGCAGCGCTACAACCAGCGGAATCCCAAGGTGCAGGTGCATTACCAGGGCCTGGGCACCAGCGAGAGCATCGCCCTGATCACCGCGGGCTCGGGCGACTTCGGCGGCGGCGAGGTACCCATCTCCGACCAGCAACTGCGCACCGCCAAGGTGAAGATCGTGCACGTGCCCACGGTGCTGGCGGCCATCGTTCCCATCTACAACGTGCCTGGGAGCAGCAACCCGCTGCGCTTTTCCGGAGATGTCCTGGCGAGGATCTTCCTGGGAACGATCAAGAACTGGGACGACCCCGCCATCGCCCGCCTCAACCCCGGGGCCAAGCTGCCCCACCTGGGCATCACGGTGGTGCACCGCAACCCGGGCAAGGGCTCCAACTACATCCTCTCCGATTTCCTCTCCAAGACCAGCCCGGAGTGGCGGGCGCGGATCGGCAAGACGCCCTCGCCCACCTGGCCGCTGGGTGAGACCGCCGAGCGCGGCCAGGACATGGTGAGCAAGGTGAAGTCGACGGCGGGGGCGCTGGGCTACGTGGAGCTGGGCTTCGCGCTGCATGACCCCGGGGTGCGCGCGGGCAGCGTGCAGAACGCCTCCGGGGAGTTCGTGAGCGCTTCGCCGGAGTCCATGACGGCCGCCTGCCTGGCCATGCAGAAGTCCATGGCGGCGGACCTGCGCGTGTCGCTGACCAACGCCCCCGGCAAGGACTCCTATCCCATCACCAGCTTCACCTGGCTCTATGTTCCGGCGGGCGGGCTGAAGCCGGAGCGGGCCGGCGCCCTCTCCGACTTCCTGCAGTGGGCGCTGAGCAGCGGGCAGGAGATAGCGCGGGAGCAGGGCTACGCGCCTCTGCCGGCGCCCGTCCTGAGCCAGGCCAAAGCCGCCGCCGGCCAGGTCAAGTAGCCGGCCGATTGCGCCGGCGGCGGGAATCCGCTACAA
>DASPRL010000322.1 GCA_035624475.1 Terriglobales bacterium | reverse complement strand
TGCGCAGCACGCGTGTGATCTGGGGCTCGTCGTCCACCACCAGGATGCGCCGGGGCTCGCTCATCGAGCGCTCACTTGGCTTCCTGGGTGACGATGTGCACGTCCACTGCGGGCGCGTCGCGCAGGAACTTGTGGATGACCGAGAGGTAGAGGTAGCGGCGCCAGCCCTGGCGGGCGGAGCGCCCGAAGACCACCTGGGTGACGTGCTTGTCGCGGACGAACCCGGCCACCCGCTCGGCCACATTGCCGCTGTCCAGGCGGACCACGGTAGCGCCCAGGTTCTCGGCGAAGCGGATGTTCTCGGCCAAGGTCTGCTTGTTCTCGTCGCTGGAATCGGCGGCCACGTCCACGTAGACCACGTAGAACTCGGCGTCCAGGGCGTGAGACATGCGGGCGCCGCGCGCGATCAGGTACTGCGCCGCCGGGTTGGAGCTGATGCACACCGCGATGCGCTCCCGCACCCCAGCCTTGCGCTGGTCGTGCTCGCGCTCGATGTAGGACTCCAGGCTGCGGTCCACCGCCGAAGCCACCTGGCGCAGGGCCAGCTCGCGCAACGCGATCAGGTTTCCGGGGCGGAAGAAGTTGCCCAGCGCGCGCTCGGCCCGCTCCACGGGGTAGATGTCGCCGCGCTGCATGCGCGTCTGCAGCGCCTGGGGGGTGAGGTCGGCCATCACGATCTCGCCAGCGCGCTGGATCACCCAGTCGGGCACGGTCTCGCGAATGATCACCCCGGTGATGCGCTGCACCAGCGGCGTCAGGCTCTCGATGTGCTGGACGTTCATGGTGGAGAGCACGTCGATCTTGGCGTCCAGCAGCTCGATCACGTCCTGGTAGCGCTTGGGGTGCTTGCTGCCCTCGATGTTGGTGTGCGCCAACTCGTCCACCAGCACCACGTGCGGGCGGCGGGCCAGGATGGCGTCCACGTCCATCTCTTCGAAGATGGTGCCTTTGTACTCCAGCTTCTTGCGCGGCACCGTCTCCAGGCGGGCGGCCAGCTCGCCGATGGGCCTGCGGCCGTGGGTCTCGATCACCCCGACCACCACGTCCTCGCCGCGACTATGCCGGCGGACGGCCTCGCTGAGCATGTTGTAGGTCTTGCCCACGCCCGGGGCGTAGCCCAGGAACAGCTTGAAGACGCCCGCGGTCTTCTCCGGGGCAGCCTCCTCCAGCCATTGCTCGGGACTCTTCTGGGGCATGGCGCCTATTGTCCTTGAGGCCGCTGGAAAAGTCGATTCCAGATACAATGCAGCCGTGCAGCCGACCTTGGCCAGGACGGTGTTCCGCTCCGCGGCGACGGCGGCGTTGGTGGCCGCGGTGACGGCAGTCTACCGCCTCTTGTTCCGCGCCAATCCCACCACCGTCGCGCTCACCTTCCTACTGGCGATCCTGATCGTGGCCGCCACCTGGGGATTGAAGCCCGCCGTCTTCATGTCGCTGGTGTCCACGCTGACCTTCAACTATTTTTTCCTGCCGCCGGTCGGGACCTTCACCATCGCCGACCCGCAGAACTGGATCGCGCTGTCGGCGTTCCTGGTGACCGCCATCATCGCCAGCCAGCTCTCGGAGCGGGCCCGCCGCGAGGCCTCGCAGGCGCACCAGCGCCGCCACGAGGTGGAGCGGCTCTACGCCTTCAGCCAGCGCCTGCTGGTGGCGGAGAACGTGGCGGAGTTGCTGAACGACGTCCCGCAGTACGTGGTGGAAGCATTCACGATGCGCGCGGCCGCCGTCTTCGTGGTCGGCCGCCCCGATATTTACCGCTCCGGGCCCGACATTCATGCCATCGACGCCGAGCAGTTGAAAGCGGTGGCCGCCCGCGGCGAACTGGTCGCGGACGCCGGCCGGGATCTCTACTTCGTGCCGCTCAGGCTGGGAGTGCGCACGGTGGGGGCCGTCGGCATCTCCGGCGGGGCGCTCGCGCGCGAGACCCTGGAGGCGGTGGGAAGCCTGATCGCCATCGCGGTGGAGCGCGCGGGCGCGGTGGAAAAGCTCACCAAGGCCGAGGCCGCCCGCGAGGGCGAGCAACTCCGCTCTGCCCTGCTCGACTCCGTCACCCACGAGTTCCGCACGCCGCTGACCGCCATCAAGGCCTCGGTGACCACCCTGCTCGCCGATCCCAACCTGGGCGCCGAGCAGCGCAAGGAGCTGCTCACCGTGATCGACGAAGAGACCGACCGGCTCAATCACTTGGTGGGCGAGGCCGCCGAGATGGCCCGGCTGGACGCCGGCCAGGTCGAACTCCAGCTCGAGCCGCACCCGATCCGGGAAGCCATCGACCGCGCCGTGGAGGAGGCCAAGCAGGCGCTGGCGGGACATCCGCTGGAGATCGAGGTGCCCTCTGCGCTGCCCCCCGTGCGCATGGACCTGGGCCGCATCAAGGACGTCCTGCTGCAACTGCTGGACAACGCCGGCAAGTACTCGCCCGCGGGCACGCCCATCCGCATCACCGCGGAAGCCAAGGACGGCCGCCTGCAGGTGAGCGTGGCCGACCGCGGCCAGGGCATCGACAGCTTCGAGCAGGCTCTCATCTTCGACAAGTTCTACCGCGGGCGCGACCAGCGCCGGCTGGTGGCCGGCACCGGAATGGGCCTGGCTATCGCCCGCGCCATCGTCGAGGCCCATGGCGGTTCCATCGGCGTAACCAGCCAGCTCGGCCATGGCTCCGTCTTCTCCTTCTCACTGCCGCTGAAGAGCTGACGCTCTTCCCCGCCTGGCGTCACCGGGGGCCGTGCGGGAGGTCACTGACTCCGCCTGCCTGCGGCTGGAGGATGCAAGCATGAGCCCGGCTGCCTCGCATACGTCGGCGAGCCGCCTGTCCTGGCCCCTGCGGACGGTTTTCCTCCTGGTCGGTCTCACCGCCGTGATCGCGCAGATCGTGCTGCTGCGTGAATTGATCGTCGTCTTCTACGGGAACGAGATCTCCCTGGGGCTGATGCTGGCCAGTTGGCTCTTCTGGACGGCCGTGGGCAGCGCCCTGACGGGACGCCTGAGCGCACGCGCGGATCCGCGCCGGCTGCTGGCCGGGCTGCAGGTGGCGGTCGCGGCCGCCTTCCCGGCGACCATCCTGGCGGTGCGCTGCAGCCGCGGTGTCTTCCACCCTGTGCCCGGAGAGATGCTGGGGCCGGGGACGATGCTGCTCACCTCCTTCCTCGTGCTCAGCCTCTTCTGTACCGTCTCCGGCGGACTGTTCACCGTGGGCAGCCGCCTCTATGCTCGCGAGGCCGGAGCACCCACGGCCGCGGCCACGGGCGCGATGTACCTGCTGGAGGCCGCGGGCTCGGGCCTGGGAGGCATCCTGGCCAGCCTGCTGCTGATCCGCTTTCTAGGACCGTTTCAGGTGGCGGCCATCGTGGCCCTGCTCAACTTTCTGAGCGCAGGGATGCTCACGGTGCGGAGGCCCTGGCCCCGGCGTGTCCTGCTGACCGCTCTAGTTGTCGCGTTCGTCTCGGTCGTCTTGCCTTTCGGGGCGCCCGGATTGGAATCACTCTCTCGGGCCCGCCTATGGCGGGGCTTCGACGTGTTGGGGACGCGCAACTCCGTCTATGGGAACCTGGTTGTGGCCGGCGACGAGGGCAGCCGCAGCTTTTTCGAGAACGGCCTGATCGTATTCAGTGCTCCTGACCCGGAGTCGGCCGAAGAGTCGGTCCACTTCGCGCTGCTGGAGCATCCCGCGCCCCGCAGGTTGCTGTTGATCGGCGGCGGCGTGAATGGCAGCCTCGCCCAGGCCCTGCAGCATGCCAGCCTGGAGCGCGTCGACTATGTCGAGCTGGATCCCGCAGTCCTCGACCTGGCGCAGGAGTACTTCCCTGCCGGCTGGGCGCCCATCCGCGCCGACTCGCGCGTGCACGTCCACCATCGCGACGGCCGGCTGTTCCTCAAGACTACGGAGCAGCGCTTCGATGTGATCGTGGTCAACCTGCCCGACCCGCAGACCGCGCAGCTCAACCGCTTCTACACGGCGGAGTTCTTCCGCGAGGCAGCCGCGCGACTCGAGCCCGGCGGCGTCTTCTCCTTCCAGCTCAAGGCCTCGGAGGAATACCTCAACCCGGAGCGGGCCGCCTTCCTCCGCTGCATCCGCAAGACCCTGGCCGCCGCCTTCCCTGAGGTGGCTGTTATTCCCGGCGAGACGGCGCACTTCCTGGCCTCGGACCGCCCCGGCACCCTCACCTCCGATCCCGCAGAACTGCTGGCGAGGCTGCGCACCCGCCGCCTCCAGACTTTCTACGTGCGCGAGTACTACCTGCCCTTCCGCATGTCGGCGGAGCGCTTGCAGGACCTGGAGAAAACGATCCGCCCGCAAGCCGAGACCCCCATGAACCGCGACTTCGCGCCCATCGCGTACTACTTCGACGTGGCTTTGTGGAGCACGCAGTTTCATCCCGCCTCCCGGCGCTGGTTCCACGCGGTGGCCGGCATCAGCTTTGACTGGGTGCTGGCCGGCGGCCTCCTGCTTCTGCTGCTGCTGGCGGTGGGGCTGGGAGCGATGTCAAGGGGACACCGGCGACAGATCTGCGCCGGCTTCTGCATGGCCGCCATGGGCTTCACCCTGATCGCGCTTGAGATCCTGCTTCTGCTTGGGTTCCAGGCGGTGTACGGCTACGTCTACCACCAGCTCGCCATCGTGATCGCCGCCTTCATGGTGGGCATGGCCCTGGGAAGCTGGTGGGCTCTGCGCCGCGGCGCCGGCAAGGAAGAAGCGACACCGCGGGAGCTTCGCGCGCTCGCCGGCCTGCAATTCCTGGCGGCGCTGACCCCACTGCTGCTGTGCGGGTCGATGCCGCTGCTGGCGGGAGTGACGAGCCGGATGGGACTGCTTCTGGTGAGCCAGCTCCTGTTCCCCATGCTGGCGCTGCTCGCCGGGCTACTGGGCGGTTACCAGTTCCTGCTGGCCAGCCGGGTCTTCTTCGGCGGCGTACAACAGGCCGGCAGCCCGGGCGCGCTCTACGCGCTCGATCTCGCCGGCTCCTGTCTGGGCGCGGTCGCGCTCAGCCTGTATTTCCTCCCCGTCTTTGGATTCCTGCGGACGGCCGCGCTTATCGCGGTGTTGAATCTCTTCCCGGCGGGGTTGGCTGCTCGGGCCGGCCGGGAAAGGGAGGCTGGGGCGTAAAGGCCTCCGGGGCTTTCGGCTCGGCGAACACCAGGGCGGTGAACGCGAAAAGATCGGCGTCCTCATCCTTCCAGGTGCGCGGCGGCAGCCCGGCCTTCACGCCGACCTGCTCCAGGAAGGTGTTGCGGTCCCAGTTCTCGTCGCGGGCGACCTGCGGCAGCAGGATGCCATCCTGGCCGCCCTTGAGGATCATCAGCCCGTCGCGCCCCACCTTGATCTGCCTGACGTCGAGCACCTGGTGGAAGGGAGAGATCACGGAGACCTCGTATTCCAGCAGCCCTAGCTCGCCCGGGGTGACGGGAGGGAAGCGGCTATCGCGCAGGGCGGCGAGCGCGGCCACGTCGCGCACGGTGAGGTAGAGGGGCTTCACCGCCGAGACATAGCCGATGCACCCGCGCAGCTCGCCTTTTTCGCGCAGGGTGACGAAGGCGCCCCGCTCCTGGAGCAGCGCGGCGGAGGCAGGCACCGGTGGCTCGTAGAGCTTCCTGGTCCGCACCGCTGTCTCCGCCGAGAGGCGAGCGATGCGCAACAATTCCTCCTTGTCGCGGTCGCTCAGGGAGAAGCGCACCTCGGTTGTGCTTCCGGAGCGCGGCACGCGCAGCAACGCCACTGCACCGTAGCCTACGACGCGGCTGCGGTCGCCGGTGACGTCGCCGGTGTTGGCATACTTCAGTACTTTGGCCTGGTTGGCGCCCAGCCGCTGCGCGGCGATCATGGCCGCCACGATGGGCGCGCCCCCGCAGGCTTCCCACACGCCTGACTGGAAGTTGCGCGACAGGCTGAGCGTGTCCCAGTCCTCGATCGCCTGCAGAGTGTGGTGGTCGATGCGGCTGACCTCGTCGGCGCTGCGGTAATGCGTGAGGTCGGAGCTGGCCACGATCAGCGTGTCCGTCCCCGGGATCAGCTTGGCCAGGGCCACTCCCAAAGCGCGGCTGCTCTCCCAGCTCTGGTCGCCCATCACGATGGGCACCAGCTTGAACTGGCCCAGCGTGCGCTGCAGGAAGGGCAACTGGACCTCGAGCGCGTGCTCTCCTTGCGGACCCGCGGGCGTGTGCCCACGCTGCGAGAGCCGGATGCCCGGGGCTAGGCTCGCCAGCTTGGCGGCGAAGGCCTTGTCCACCGGAATGGCGCCCAGCGGTGTGACGTAGCTGTCGCCCTCATAGACCGAGGTGAAGTCGAACGCCTCGAAGTGGGAGGGCGCGATCACCACCACGCGCTCGAACTTCCGCCCCTTGAGCAGGGCGTAGCTGTGCGCCGCCACCGGGCCCGAGTACTGGTAGCCGGCGTGGGGCGCGATCAGCGCCACCACCGGCTCCTGGGTCGTGGGCGCGCCCGCGCTCGCCAGCAAGCCGTCGATCGTCCTTTCCAGTTCCTTGGGATCGGCGGGATAGAAGTTGCCGGCCACCGCCGGCTGGCGCACCTCTTCTTTGTCGGCCGGGCGCAGCGAGGATGGCACCAGCAGCAGGGCGCCCGCCACCAGGCCGGCCGCCAGCAGGAGAAGAGGCTTGCTCTTGCCTCCGCGGTCCATGGTTTCCCTCAGGGCAATTCTATGCCTTCCAGACCCCGGGCACAGCCTGCCCACACTGTTTGCACTTACCGTTCTTCAGGTGCATGTGGGCGATGGTGAACCCGGCGCGCTCGATGAGCAGGGCGTGGCACTTGGGGCAGTAGGTGTTCTCGCCCGGATGTCCAGGAACGTTGCCGACGTACACGTACTGCAGACCCTCGGCCTCGGCGATGGCTTTGGCGCGCTCCAGGGTCTCCACCGGCGTGGGCGGCAGGTTGGTGAGCAGGTACTTGGGATAGAAGCGCGTGAAATGGACGGGGACGTCGCTGCCCAGGTTGGCGTGGATCCAGCGCGCGACCCCGCGGAACTCGGCGTCGCCGTCATTGAGCGTGGGCACCACCAGGTAGACGATCTCCATCCACTTGGCATGGCGGCGCACCGTGACCAGCGTCTCCAGCACCGGCTGCAGCGCGCCCCGCACCACCTCGCGGTAGTACTGCTCGGAAAAGGACTTCAGGTCGATCTTGATGGCGTCCACACGCTCGCACAGGCGGAGCAGCGGCTCCTGTTGGATGAAGCCGTTGCTCACCACCACGCTGCGCAGGTCCTGAGCGTGGCCCGCCTCGGCCGCGTCCAGCACGTACTCCGAGAAGACCACGGGCTCGCTATAGGTGTAGGCCAGGATAGGGCACTCGTTCTGCTTCGCCGCCTGCGCCAGTTCCCTGGGCGGAAGATAGATGGCGCGCAACTGCTCCGGGCGGGCCTGCGAGATCTCCCAGTTCTGGCAGAACTTGCAGTTCACGTTGCAGCCGCCGGTGGCGATGGAGAAGGCCATCGCTCCCGGCAGGAAGTGGAAGAAGGGCTTCTTCTCGATGGGGTCCACGTGCGCCGCCACCACCCGCGAGTGCACCAGGGTGTAGTAGGTGCCCTTGCGGTTCTCGCGCACGCGGCAGAAGCCGCGCTCGCTCTCCGCCACCACGCACTCGCGCGGGCACAGCTTGCACTGCACCGCGCGCTCCGGCAGCTTCTGGTAGAAGCCGGCCTCGCGGACGAAGCGGGAGTCGTCGGTCGAGGCCGCGAACAGCGGCTCGGCTCGGAAGCAGCGCGCCACGGCAAGGCCGGCGCAGGCGGCCGCGGCGGCGTGCAGGAAAGTGCGGCGGTCGAGTCCTTCGGCCGCGCCACCCCGCGCGAGCAGCGCGTCGTACGCTTCCACGTCCTGTGCGCCGATGGGCAACTCATCGCACATGGCCGGGCCTCACTTCCTCTTTCCTGCTTATCACATCGGGGTGTGCCACTTCAGTGATGTAGGCCGCTCCCCGCGGTGATGGAGTTCCGCTTGTATATAATCGCGTCCGCCCTACTTCCCGGCCACAGGAGACGCTCATGGGCTTCGAGTTCAGCGACAAGAGCAAAGAGTTGCAGCGCCGCCTGCTCGCCTTCATGGACGAGCACATCTATCCCAACGAGCGCCGCTTCGAGGAAGAATGCGAGCGCGGCGGCTGGCAGCCCACCCGCGTGATCGAGGAGCTGAAGCCCAAGGCGCGCGCCGCCGGCCTGTGGAACCTCTTCCTGCCGGAGAGCGAGTACGGCGCCGGGCTCACTAACTTCGAGTACGCGCCGCTGTGCGAGATCATGGGGCGCAGCATGCTCGCGCCCGAGGTCTTCAACTGCTCCGCCCCCGACACCGGCAACATGGAGGTGCTGGTCCGCTACGGCACTCCCGAGCAGAAGGAGCGCTGGCTGAAGCCGCTGCTGGCGGGCGAGATGCGCTCCTGCTTCGCCATGACCGAGCCCGCGGTGGCTTCCTCCGACGCCACCAACATCGAGGCTCGCATCCAGCGCGACGGCGATTCCTACGTGCTCAACGGGCGCAAGTGGTGGGCCTCGGGAGCCGGCGACCCGCGCTGCAGAGTCGCCATCTTCATGGGCAAGACCGATCCCGCCGCCCCGCGCCATCTCCAGCAATCCATGGTGCTGGTGCCCATGGACGCCAAGGGCGTGAAGGTGGAACGCGTGCTCACCGTCTTCGGCTACGACCACGCGCCGCACGGCCACGGCGAGATCAGCTTCACCAATGTCCGCATCCCGCTCAGCAACATGCTGCTGGGCGAGGGCCGCGGCTTCGAGATCGCCCAGGGACGCCTGGGACCGGGGCGCATCCATCACTGCATGCGGTGCATCGGGGTGGCCGAGCGCGCGTTGGAGGTCATGTGCAAGCGCGTGCTCTCGCGCACCGCCTTCGGCAAGACCCTGGCCGACCAAGGCACCATCCGCGCCGACATCGCCCACTCGCGCATGGAGATCGAGCAGGCGCGCCTGCTCACGCTCAAAGCCGCCTCCATGATGGACACGGTGGGCAACAAGGCGGCGCGCGCCGAGATCGCCATGATCAAGGTGGTGGCGCCCAACATGGCCTTGCGCGTGCTCGACCGCGCCATCCAGGCCTGGGGCGGCGCCGGCGTCTGCCAGGACACCTTCCTGCCTGCCGCCTGGGCCAACGTGCGCACCCTGCGCATCGCCGACGGTCCCGACGAGGTCCACACCGATCAGGTGGGCCGGCTGGAATTAAAGAAGTGGATGCCGCCGCGGCCGGCGGCGCCGCGCTAGCGCGCTACGATTTCTGCGGCAGGTTGGCGGCCTGGAACTTGCGCATACCGCGCAGCCAGCGCTCGTAGTCCCCGGCCTTGCGGCGGAAGAACTCCCCAACCTCGGGGTTGGGAAGGATGAGGAAGCGCTCGTCGGCGATCCCCTTCACCACCTCGTCCGCGACCTGCTCCGGGGTGATCGCGCCCTCGATCAGGAACGACGCCAAGCCGCCCTCGCCCTTGAGCAGCATGTCGGTGCGCACGCCCAGCGGGCACACCGCCGAGACCTTGATGCCCTGGTCGCCGTGAGTGATCGAGATCCACTCCGCCAGGGCCAACGCCGCGTGCTTGGTGACGGAATAGGTGGCCGAGCCGATCATCGTCAAGAGTCCCGCCGCCGAGACCGTCTGCAGCAGGTAACCGTCGCCGCGCTGGAGCATCTGCGGGAGCACGGCGCGCGCCGCGTAGACGTGCGCCATCACGTTGACCTCCCACTCGCGCTGCCACTTGGCGTCGGAGATCTCGACGCCGCCGCTGGTCCCGGTGCCGGCATTGGAGCAGAAGAGATCGATGCGGCCGTACTTCGCCGTGACCTGCTCGACCAGACGGACGATGTCGCTCTCGCGCGCCACGTTGGTTTCGACCGCAAGGCCGCCGACCTCGGCCGCGACCTGCGCCGCCGCCGCGGCCTGCAGGTCCGCCACCACCACCGCCTTGGACTTCTCGGCGGCGAAGCGCCGGCACATCGCCCGCCCGATGCCGTTCGCCCCGCCCGTCACCACGATCACTTTGTCCGCCAGTTGCATGACCGAGCAAACTACTCCGCCGGAGGCCCGACTGCAAGTGCTAGAGTGTTGCGCGCAGTCACAGGGAGACTCCATGCCGCCGCTGGTGCTGGAAACACCGGACCTGCTCAAGGACTACGTAGGGCGCGAGCTGGCCCTGACCGACTGGCTTCCACTCACCCAGGAGCGCATTCAGCAGTTCGCCGACGCCACCGAGGACCACCAGTGGATCCACGTGGACCGCGAGCGCGCCCAGCGCGAATCCCCCTTCGGCACCACTGTTGCCCACGGCTTCCTCACCCTTTCCCTGCTGAGCCATTTCATGCACCAGGCGCTCCAGGTCCGCAGCGGCGTGCGCCTGGCCGTGAACTACGGCCTCAACAAGGTGCGCTTCCCTGCTCCGGCACGAATGGGCTCGAAGCTGCGCGCCCGGGTGACGCTGGCATCGCTCAAGGAAATCCGACGCGGCACCCAGGCCGTGTTCTCCGTGACCGTGGAGGTGGAGGGCGGCGAGAAGCCCTGCTGCGTGGCGGAGTGGGTGGTCCTCTACTTTTCCTAGCTCAGATCGCGCCCGACTCGGCCGTGCGCAGCGAGGCGCGCAGCAGGATCTTGGCGACCTCGAGCAGTTGCGCGAAGCGCGCGTCCTGGGTGAGCCCGTGATGGTAGCGGTAGTAGATCTGCTGCACGATCACCGCCACCTTGAAATACGCGAAGGCCAGGTAGAAGACCATGTGCGTGACGTCGTGCCCCGTGGCCCGGGCGTAGCGCTCGACCACCTGCCGCCGCGTCAGGCTGCCGGGCAGCGTGGTCGGGCCCCAGCGGATCTGCTGCAATTCGCCGGGGTCGCCGGGATCCACCCAGTAGGCCAGCGCGGTGCCCAGGTCGCTGAGCGGGTCGCCCAGCGTGCACATCTCCCAGTCCAGCACGCCCACGATCTTCGCCAGGTCGCCGGGATCGAGCACCGCGTTGTCGTACTTGTAATCGTTGTGGATGAGCGCGGGTGCGATCGGGGGCGGCATATGCGCCTGCAGCCACGCGGCGATGCGCTCGACCTCGAGCAGCTCGTGGGTCTTGGAGCCGTAGTAGCGCTCGATCCAGCCGCGCACCTGGCGCTCCAGGTAGCCTTCGGGCTTGCCCAGATCGGCGAGGCCGATGGCGGCGTAGTCCAAACCGTGGAGCAGCGCCAGATTGTCGGTGAAGGCCTCGCTCATGCGCCGCACGGTTTCGGACGTGAGCTCGAGCCCGGCCGGCACCTCGCGCCGCAGGATGATCCCCGTCACCGGCTCCATCAGGTAGAAGGGTGCGCCCAGGATGGAATCGTCCTCGCGATAGAGCAGCACCTGGGGCGCAGGGGGATAGGCCGGGTGCAGCTTCAAGAGGACGCGGTACTCCCGGCCCATGTCGTGCGCGCTCTTGACCTTGCTGCCGAAGGGAGGCCGCCGCAGCACCATTTCGCGCCCGCCCAGCCGCACCAGGTAGGTCAGGTTGGAGTGTCCGCTGGGAAACTGCTGGACGGTCAGCGGCCCGGCGCTGCCGGGAAAGTGACGGAGAAGGAAGGGCTCGAGCCGCGGGAGGTCAAGCTCTTCTCCCGCGCGCACGCTTCCGGGTCGGTTCAGCAAATCGCCCATCTCACCCTCTAGCGGTAGGTCAGCAGGGCGGCATCGTCCAGGTGCGGCACTTCGTTGAACGTGCTCAAGGTGAAGCGGGCGCCCGAGGCCAGGAATTCGCTGATGGCGCAGTTGCGGACCATCCACGCCACCCGCAGGGTGTTCTGCGCGGTGAGTTCCAGGGCGCGCTGCATAGCCACGCTGATGGGGCCTCCGGAGGAGAAGATGGCGACTTGCCGGCCGCGGCCGTCCTCCGCCACGACACCCGCCAGGCCGCGCTGCACCCGCGCGCAGAAGTCGGACCAGGATTCGACGTGGTCGAGCACCAGCTCGCCCTGCACCCAGCGTCCGATCACCGCCTCAAAGAGTTTCTGGAAGTTGCGCATGCGGCTGGCGGCGCTGCCCGAACTCTCGAACGCCTCGTAGAGCCGCTGGATCTCAACGTCGCGCGCCACCAGCCCGGGCAGGCCGCGCTCCAGAACCTGGTCGCCGTGGTACTCGTCGAAGTCCGGCATGACCACCGGCTCGGGCAAACTCAACCCGGCCTTGCGGTAGACTTCGCCCACGATGGCGGCGGTGTCCTGCTGGCGCTGGCGCGGACCGGTGCAGACGCGGTCCCATTGCAGGCGGCGCTCCGCCCAGTACTCGCCCAGCAGGCGCGCCTGCGCCTTCCCGATGGCGGAGAGCTTGTCGTACTCGCGCTCCCCGAAGGAAGCCTGCGCGTGCCGGACCAGGAAGATGCGGCTCATGGTTTCCCGCCCGGTTCCCGGATGAAACCGTCGAAGTTGGCGCCCTGCCCGGCCAAACGCACCAGCAACGGCGCCGGCATCCACGATCCGCCGTGCTGCCGCTCGAACTCGCGGATGCGCTCCAGCACCTGCTTCAGTCCCACGGTGTCGGCGTACCACATGGGCCCGCCGCGATACGCCGGGAAGCCGTAGCCATTCAGGTAGATGATGTCGATGTCGACCGCGCGCAGTGCATAGCCCTCTTCCAGGATGCGCGCGCCTTCGTTGACCAGCGCGTAGATACAGCGGTCGAGGATCTCCTCGGCCGGGATCTGGCGCTGCGCGATGCCGGCCTCGGCGGCCGCCTTGCGCACCAGCGCCGCCACCTCCGGGTCGGGGACGGCGCGGCGGTTCTCGTCGTACTTGTACCAACCGGCGCCGGTCTTCTGCCCGAAGCGTCCCATCTCGCAGAGTCGGTCTTCCGCCAGCGGCTGGCGCACGCCCGGCTTCTCCAGGTGGCGATACTCCTTGCGGATGCGCCAGCCCACGTCCAGGCCGGCGAGGTCGCCGGTGGCCAGCGGACCCATGGCCATGCCGAAGTCGGTGAGCGCGGCGTCCACCGCCTCTACGCTCGCGCCCTCCTCCACCAGGAACTGCGCCTCGCGCCGGTAAGGATGGAACATGCGGTTGCCGACGAAGCCGCGGCAGTTGCCCACCAGCACTCCCACCTTGCCCAGCTTCTTGGCAAGCTGCATGGCGGTGGCGATCACGTCCTTCCCGGTGGCCTTGCCGCGCACGATCTCGAGCAGCCGCATCACGTTCGCCGGACTGAAGAAGTGGGTCCCGATGACGGACTGGGGGCGTTTGGTCGCCGAAGCGATCTCATCGATGCTGAGGGTGGAGGTATTGCTGGCCAGGATGGCGGCGGGCTTGCACACGCGGTCGAGCTCGGCGAAGACCTCTTTCTTGAGCGCCATGCCCTCGAAGACCGCCTCCACCACCATGTCCACTTCGGCGAAGCCGTCGAAGCTGAGCGTGGGCTGGATCAGCTGCAAGCGCTCGCTCACGAACTGCTGGGTGAAGCGGCCGCGTTTGACCGACCCGTCGTAGTTCTTCTGGATGTTGGCCAGGCCGCGATGGAGCGCCGCGTGGTCCACCTCGCGCAGCAGCACCGGGATACCGGCGTTGGCGAAGACCATGGCGATGCCGCCGCCCATGGTTCCCGCGCCCACCACCCCGACCTTGTTCACAGGCAGGATGGACGTCTCCTTGGGGACGTCGGGGACCTTAGCCACCTCGCGCTCGCCGAAGAAGACGTGGATCAGCGCCTTGGACTGGTCGGAGAACAGGCAGCCGGTGAACAGCCGGCGCTCCAGCTCGCAGCCCAGTTCGAAGGGCAGTCGGGCGGAGGCTTCCACCGCCTCGATGGCGGCCAGCGGCGCCATCAGGCCGCGCTGCTTCTTGCGCGCCTGCTCGCGCGCGGCCGCGATGATGGGCGCGTTCTGCTCGGGTGTGCCCAGCTTCTGGGCGCGCTCCCGGGTCTTGGGGGCAGGCTTGCCGGCGACCTGGCGCGCGAAACCCACCGCGCCCGCGAGCAGGTCGCCTTCGATCAGCCGGTCCACGATGCCCAGCTCGAGCGCCTCCCTGGCCGAGATGGGATTGCCGCCGGCGCACATCTCCACCGCCTTGGCCACGCCCGCCAGCCGCGGTAGGCGCTGCGTCCCGGCGGCGCCGGGGATGATGCCCAGCTTCACCTCGGGCTGCCCGAGTTGCGCCGCAGGCGCGGCCACGCGGTAGTGTCCAGACATGGCCAGCTCCATCCCGCCGCCGAAAGCGGTGCCGTGGATGGCCATCACCACCGGCTTGGAGCAGTCTTCGATCTTCAAAAGCACGGCGGGCAGCAAGGGCGCGCCGCGGGTGTGCTGCCCGGAGGTGATCTTGCCGAACTCCTTGATGTCAGCGCCGGCCACGAAAGTGCGCCCGCTGCCGATGACCACCACGGCGCGCACCCCCGCGTCCTTCTCCACTCGTTCGATCGCTTCGGCGATGCCCTCGGGCACGCCCGGGCTCAGCGCGTTCACCGGCGGGTTATTGATGGTGATGATCGCGACGTCGTTGTCTTGGCTGAGTTGGACCAGGTCACTCATGGATACGGGATCCTAGGGCTTGGGATTGGTTTGTGATCTCCGGCAGGCCGGCTTGCTGGAGCCGCGTGTTCAGCGCGGGAAGGTCGCCCAGCAACTGCTTCCACTCGGTCATGGTCGCGGCGAAGGTGTCGTCGTCCTGGCGCAGCGCGGAGTGCTGCTCCGCCGTGGGCGCGGCGTCCGCGCTCTCCACCGCCGCCAGGATGGTGTTGTAGTCGGCCAGCAGGTGGCGCAGGCTGGTGTGGTCGGTGTCCAGCGGGATCACGGGTGCGCCGTAGTTGGTCGCCGGCGGGCCCAGGACCGCGGTCAGCCGGCGGCCGAACGCCGCCAGGGCACTCGCGAGTGCGGCATTGTCCTTCGCCTTGGCCGCCAGGTCTCTCCACTGCTTCTCCACTGCCGCCGCCTTGGCCACCTCGGGCGTCAACTCCTTGATCTTCGCCGCCGCCGCCTGTGCGGTCGCCAATTGCCCTTCCAGCTCTGCCGGAGTCACCTTCACCCGCGGGTCCAGCTTCACCGTCAGCGGCTTCGTGTAGCTCTTGCCGTCC
>DASPRL010000321.1 GCA_035624475.1 Terriglobales bacterium | reverse complement strand
GGAAGACCCAGGTCAGCAGCCCGGCCAGGATCGCCACCGCGGGATAACCGAAGAGCCACGCCACCCGGCTGCCGGGCGTGCGCTCCTCCTCGCCTGCATTCAGCAGCATGATGACGAAGACGAACAGCACCATGATGGCGCCGGCATAGACGATGAGCTGGATGGCAGCGACGAACTCCGCGCCCAGCAGCAGGTAGATCACCGCCAGCGAGCCCATCACCACGATCAGCGAGAGCGCCGAGTTGATGGGATGGCGCTGGGCCAGCAGGTTGATGGCGCCGGCCACGCAGATCGCCGCGAAAATGAAGAACAGGAGCTGCTGCATCCTAAGCCCTCAGTCCCACCACCAGGCTGGTCACCACGATATTGGCCAGCGCCAGCGGCAGCAGGACCTTCCATCCGAAGGCCATCAGTTGGTCGTAGCGGAAGCGCGGCAGCGTCCCGCGCACCCAGATATAAAGGCAGAGAAAGAGAAAGACCCGCAGCGAGAACCAGAAGACGGGCATCAGCGCCTGCGCCCACGCCGGCAGGAACGCCGGCACCGGCCCGCTCCATCCGCCCAGGAAGAGCAGGGAAGCCAGACAGCCGACCGTGATCATGTTGGCGTACTCCGCCATCATGAACATGGCGTACTTCATGGAGCTGTACTCGGTGTGATAGCCGGCCACCAGCTCGGTCTCGGCCTCGGGCAAGTCAAAGGGAGTGCGATTGGTCTCGGCGAAGGCGGCGCAGAGATAAAGGAAAAAGGCCACGATCTGCCCGCCGCGAAAGATGTTCCAATGCAGCACGCCGCCCGCCTGCGCCTCCACGATGCCGCGCAGGCTGAAGGTGCCGGAGAGGATGAGCACCCCCACCAGCGAGAGTCCCAACGCCACCTCGTAGCTCACCATCTGGGCGCTGGCGCGCAGCCCGCCCAGCAGCGAGTACTTGCTGTTCGACGACCACCCCGACAGGGCCACGCCGTAGACCCCGATGGAGGTCACGCCCAGGATGACCAGCAGCCCGATGTTCACGTCGGTGACCTGCAGGGGGATGGCGCGCCCGGCGATGGTGATCGAGTTCCCGAAGGGGATGACGGAGATCGAAGTCAGCGCCAGGGCGAGCGAAAGGATGGGCGCCAGGATGTAGAGCGGCTTGTAGACGTGCGGCGGCACCAGGTCTTCCTTGAAGATGAGCTTCAGCCCGTCGGCCAGGGGCTGCAGCAGGCCGAAGGGGCCGACGCGGGTCGGGCCCCAGCGGTTCTGGATGTGGCCCACCAGCTTGCGCTCCAGCCACACCGTGTAGGCCACGCCAGTCAGCAGCAACACCACGAGCACCACGATCTTGACGATCGCGATCCCGACGTAGATGGCGAACTCCGACAAGGGCGTGCGTCCCGGTCCCTGAAGCAAAGGTTGAACTGCGTTACTGGTGTTGTCCGCCGCTCAGTCGGCGGCGACCTCTTTCTCGCCCGGCAGTTGCATCTTGCGTTCCATCACTTGGTTGAGGATGGAGGAGTAGCGTCCCAGCGTCCCCGAACTGAACAAGTCGTCGCGCGCGGGCAGCAGCAGCTCGTCCGCCTGGGCGCGGCCCACGGCGGCCTCCTCCGTGCGCGTGTGGACATCGTTGCCGAGCAGCAGGTTCAGCGGATCCACGGCGTAGCCGGGGACCAGGCGCTGGATCTCGTCGCGCACCGCCGACGGGCTGAAGAAGCTGACGCGCGCCTCCAGCTCCTGGCGCTCCAGCCAAACGGCGTGGCGGTCGGCCTCGCCCGCCTGCGCCCCGCGCGATTGCCCCAGGTCGGCCTGCACCCCACCCCCGCGCGGCAGCAGCTTCTCCGGATCGAAGCCCATGCGCGCGGCGAGCTGCGCGATGATGTCCAGGTCCGCCCGCGGCCCGGCGACGTCGCCCGCCTTCTGCAGCAATTGCAGGTCGCCGCAGGTGTTGGTCGTGCTGCCCGACTTCTCGTAGGCGTTGGCCGCGGGCAGGACGACGTCGGCAAGGGCCGCGGTCTCGGTGAGGAACATGTCCTGGACCACCACGAAGCTGCCGGTGAAGGCGAAGGGGTCGAGGGCGAAGCGCGCCACCGGGTTGGAGCCTACGACGTAAAGTGCCCCCAGTTCGCCGCGCTTGGCCGCGCCCACCATCTGCTTCAGGTTGAGGCCGCGTTCGG
>DASPRL010000320.1 GCA_035624475.1 Terriglobales bacterium | reverse complement strand
CTCAACGGGGTGAAGGAATTGGAGATCCTCTACCGCGCCGCCGAGGCCAACGGCATCCCGGTGATGGTGCACACCGGCACCTCGATCTTCCCCGGGGCGCGCAACAAGTTCGGCGACCCCATCTACGTGGACGACGTGGCGGTAGACTTCCCCAAGCTGAAGATCCTGCTGGCCCACGGCGGCCGCCCGCTGTGGATGCACACCGCCTTCTTCCTGGTGCGGCGCCATCCCAATGTCTATCTGGATATCAGCGGCATCCCGCCCAAGGCGCTGCTCAAGTACTTTCCCCGGCTGGAGGAGATCGCCGCGAAGACCCTGTTCGGGACGGACTGGCCGGGCCCCGGCGTCCCCGACATGAAGAAGAACCTCGATGACTTCCGCGCTCTGCCGCTCTCCGCGGCGACCCGGGAGCAAATCCTCTCGAAGACTGCACTTTCGATCTGGCCGGCGTAACGATTTACCGCAGAGGACGCAGAGACCGCGGAGACAGCCTGGTCAACAAGAAGGCCGCCCGGGTTCGGGCGGCCTTGGTTTGTTGATCCCCACTGATCCGCGGCGAAGCAGTTACTTGTTCTTCGGCGCGGGCTTGGCGGTTGGCGGCCCCATCAATTCGTTGGCCAGGCCGTCGGCGTGGTAGATGGCGCGCAGCGCCTCGATGATGCCGCGCGAATCCACGTGCACCGACCGCCCGATGGAGTCGTCGTAGACGAAGTCCCAGGGCAGCGACTGGATGTTGCCGTCGAAGATGATGCCCACCACCTCGCCCTTGGTATTGAGCACGGGCGAGCCGGAGTTGCCGCCGATGATGTCGGCGGTCTCCACCGCGTTGAGCGGAGTGTTGAGGTTGAGCTTGGACTTGGCGTCCCACCAGCTCTGGGGAAGTTGGTAGGGATCCTTGTTGCCGTGCTCCTGGGCGTGCTGGAAAGCGCCGGCGAACGTGGTGAAGTACGGCACCTTGGTGCCCGCCGCGACCGTGCCCTGGCCGTCCTCGGTGAAGCCCTTGATCTGGCCGTAGCTCAGGCGCAGGGTGAAGGTGGCGTCAGGGTAGGTGTCGGTGCCGCCCTGGGCGAAGTGGATCTTGGCCAGGGTGGCGCCCTGGGTGCGCTCCACCGACTGTACCTCGTCGTCGAAGCGCTTGCGCAGCGCCCGCGCCCGCGGCTCGACCGCGCGCATCATCACGATGAGGGGATCATCGCTGGCCTCGATGGCCTTCTGCCCGCCCTCGTAGAGCTGTTTGCGGACGTTAACATCGTCGAGCTTGGTACCGGCGATCAAGTCCTTGGCGACCTCGGCGGGGGTACGGCCGTTGAGCACCGCCTTGACCACCTCGTCGTCGTCGCCCAGCTTCTCCTGCATGAGGGCCAGCGCATCGGCGAAGGAGACGGTCTCCAGGTCCTTATAGACCGGGGCGGTGGAGAACAGTTGCTGTTCCAGCGAGGGCAGGGAAGAGTCGCGGTACTCGGGCAAGCGCTCGGCGTTGGGCTTCTGCTTTTCCACGGCGGCTCGCACCAGCGCGCGCGCGAAGAAGTTCAAGTCGCCGGGGAAGCCGGAGCGGCGGTCCAGGAAGGTGAAGGGCAGGTAGATCTCCCGCCAGGTGCGCTCGGCGTTCGCCGTCGCCGTCCAGGGATCGCCATACTGGCTCTTGCGCTGAGCGTCGGCGTTCACCCAGGCCTGCAGCTTGCTCTCCTCCTCCTGCTTTCTGGCCATGAGCTTGGGGTCCCGGATGCCGCCCAGGTAGCCGGTGATGGCCTTGATGGAATTCTCGATGCCGAAGATGTCCTCCTGGGCGCGGCGGTAGTTCTCCGGCGATTGCGCCGCCCAGGCTTTGAGCGCGGCGTTGCGGCGCTTCAGGGCCTCGAGACGGAAGGGATAGGCCAAGTCGCGCAGGGTCTCGATCTGCGCCACGGTGTCCATGCGGCTGGTGGAGCCGGGATGGCCGGAGACGAAGATCAGCTCGCCGTCCCTGATGCCGGCGTGCGAAAACTTCAAGTACTGGTCGAGGTGGACCGGCTTATCGTTCTCATAGACCCGGAAAAAGGTGATGTCGAGGTCCCAGCGGGGATACTCGAAATTGTCGGGGTCGCCGCCGAAGAAGGCGGCGTCGAACTCGGGCGCGAACACCAGCCGCACGTCGGTGTATTTCTTGTACTTGTAGAGGTTGTACATACCGCCGGCGTAGAGGGTGACCACGTCGCAGCGCAGGCCGGTGGACTTGGCGCACTCGCTCTCGATCTGTGCGGTGACGGAGCGGCGGGCGCGGGCGGCCTCGGCGGGGCTCATGCCCGGGGTCACCGCTCCTTGCACCTTGGCGGTGACATCCTCGATGCCCACCAACTGGTTCAGCTCCAGGTCGGGGCACTTGGCCTCCTCCGCCTGGGTCTTGGCATAGAAGCCGGTCTTGTAAAGGTCCTTGCTCTCCGTGGAGAGGCCGTGGAGGCAGGTCTGGGCGACGTGATGGTTGGTGAAGGTCAGGCCATCGGCGGAGACGAACGACCCCGAGCCGCCGTTGTTGAAGCGCACCGAGCCCAGGCGGGCGTGGTCCAGCCAGGCCTGGGTGGGCAGGAAGCCGTACTTGGCCTGCACCCGCTTGGCGGGGAAGTGGTTGTACAGCCACAGGCCTTCGTCGGCGCTGGTCAGGCCGGCGGAGAAGACCAGGAGGGTAAGAAGAAGAACGTACCTTCGCATAGGAGGGCTCCGTAGGGCAGAACATTCCGCCCGGGATTAGGAAACCTTTCATGATACGCCCCGGTCGCGCGCCTTGGAAAGCGCGCCTGCTTTCGGGTATAAATGAAAGGTTGCGCCCAGGGTGCGGAAACGCCCTGAAGATGCGCGTTGCAACGCACTTTCGACGAGGATCGTATGTCCACTACCACGGCAGCACCCAAGGGTCTGGAAGGCGTCGTCGCCGCCAACTCTTCCATCTGTTACATCGACGGCGAGAAGGGAGTGCTGGCCTACCGCGGCATCGACATCCACGAGCTGGCCGACCGCTCCACCTTCGAAGAAGTGTGCCACCTCCTGTGGTTCGGGCGGCTGCCCAAACAAGCCGAGCTGGATGACCTGCGGCAGAAGCTGGCGGCGGAACGCAAGCTCGATCCTTCCATCCTGAACCTGCTGCGGCAGCTTCCCAAGCACGCCCTGCCCATGGAAGTGCTGCGCACCGCGGTCTCGGCGCTCTCTCTTTACGACGCCGACGAGAGGAACAACGACCACGACGCCAATGTGCGCAAAGCCCTGCGCCTGACCTCGCAGCTTGCCATGATCGTGGCCGCCTACGACCGCCTGCGCAAGGGCCGGGCGGTGGTCGAGCCTGATCGATCGCTTACCCATGCCGCCAACTTCCTGTGGATGCTGAACGGGGAGAAGCCCTCGGCCACGGCCGAGAAGGCGCTCGATATCGCGCTCATCCTGCACGCCGACCACGAGCTGAACGCCTCCACCTTCGCCGCGCGCGTCATCGCCGCCACCCTCTCCGACGTCCATTCCGCCGTGACCGGCGCCCTGGGAGCGCTGAAAGGGCCTCTGCACGGCGGCGCCAACGAGGAGGCCATGCGCATGCTCTTCGAGATTGAGAAGAAGGGCGAGGACCCGATCGAGCACGTCAAGCAGATGCTGGCGGCCAAGAAGAAGGTCCCGGCCTTCGGCCATCGCGTCTACCACACCGAGGACCCGCGCGCCACCCACCTGCGCAAAATGTCGGAGGACCTGGGGCGCTCCGCCGGCAAGGCCAAGTACTTCGAGATGTCGCGCAAGATCGAGCTCTTCATCAACCAGGAGAAAAAGCTCAACGCCAACGTGGATTTCTACTCCGCCTCCACCTACACCACCCTGGGCATCGGCGTGGACCTGTTCACGCCCATCTTCGCGGTGTCGCGCATCAGCGGGTGGACGGCGCACGTGATCGAGCAGTTGGACGACAATCGCCTCATCCGCCCGCGCGCCGAGTACGTGGGCCCCAAGTGGCCCGCCCCCTACGTGCCCATGGAGCAGCGCTAGGTCCCCAGGCGCCTTCGCGGCCGCCTGCTGGAGTCCGCCAGCAGAGCCCTGCCATCTAAAGAGCAGTAGAATAGCCACCATGCGCCGGGTGTACCTGGACAACAACGCGACCACGCCGCTGCTTCCCGAGGTGCGGGAGGCCATGCTGCCCTACCTGGGCGAGGAGCAGTTCGGCAACGCCTCCTCCATCCACCACTACGGGCAGCAGACCCGGGCGGCGGTGGAGCGGGCGCGCGAGCAGGTGGCGGCGCTCCTGGGCTGCCGCGAGGCCGAGATCGTCTTCACCAGCGGCGGCACCGAGGCCGACAACCTGGCGCTGTTCGGGCTGGCCAAGCCCGGCGACCACGTCATCACCTCCACCATCGAGCACCACGCCGTGCTCCACTCCGCCAAGCGTCTGGAGACGCTGGGCTGCGAGGTCACTTACGTTCCGGTGGACGCGCGTGGGCGGGTGAACCCCGACGACGTGTGCCGCGCCCTGCGCCCCAACACCAAGCTCATCAGCATCATGATGGCCAACAACGAGACTGGGGTGTTGCAGCCGGTGGAAGAGATCGGCAAGCTGGCCGCCGAAGCCGACGTCTGGTTCCACACCGACGCGGTGCAGGCGGCGGGCAAGGTGCCGGTCAGCGTGCAGCAGATCGGCTGCGACCTGCTCTCCCTCTCCGCGCACAAGATCCACGGGCCGCAGGGCACCGGCGCGCTCTACGTGCGCAAAGGGACGCTGCTCGAGGCCATGCTCTACGGCGGGCGGCACGAGCGCTCGCGCCGCGCGGGCACGGAGAACGTCGCCGGCATCGTCGGCCTGGGCCGGGCGGCGGAGATCGCGCGCCTGGGCCTGGAGCAGGGCGAGGACAAGCGCCTTGCCGACCTACGCGACCGGTGGGAGACAACGATCAAGGAGAAGATCGAGGCGGTGGGGGTCAACGGCGGCGGCGCGCCGCGCGTGCCCACCACTTCCAGCATCTGGTTCGACTTCATCGAGGGCGAGGCCATGATCATCGCCATGGACCTGAAGGGGGTGGCGCTTTCGACCGGCGCAGCCTGCTCTTCGGGCGCCATCGAGCCTTCGCACGTGCTCACCGCCATGGGGCTGAGCCCGGAGCGGGCGCGCGCCTCCATCCGCTTCAGCCTGGGCAAGCAGAACACCGCCGAGGACGTGGACTACGCGCTCTCGGTCCTGCCGGAGGTCGTGGGCCGGCTGCGGGAGCTGTCGCCGCTGTACAAGAAGCACTTAGCGGTTAACCGTTAGCACTTAGCCGGTGCGGATTGGCCCGGACGTTATAATCATCTCAGCAAGTGGCAATGCTCCGAGGTCGTGCTCAAGCCGCTTTCTGCGGCCCTTTTTCCTTTGCGGTGGGAACCTCCACGGGCTAAGTGCTAGAGGCTAAGTGCGAATGGCTGCTTCTCCCATCGTCGTGGCCATGTCGGGCGGGGTGGACTCTTCGACCGTAGCGGCCATGTTGTGCGCCGAGGGCGAGCGGGTCATCGGCCTGACCATGCAGTTGTGGAACCAGCGGCGGCTGGCCGGACACGACGGCATGCCCGAGGCCGTCACTGGGCGCTGCTGCTCGCTCGACGATGTCCACGACGCCCGCCGCGTGGCCGAGCACCTGGGCATCCCCTACTACGTGGTCAACCAGGAAGAGCGCTTCGAGCGCGACGTGGTGCGGCCGTTCGTCGAGCAGTATCTCTCCGGACGCACCCCCATCCCCTGCAGCCTGTGCAACAACCATCTGAAGTTCGACCAGTTGCTGGTGACGGCGCGGCAGGTCGGCGCCGAGCGCATGGCCACCGGGCACTACGCGCGCGTAGAGTTCGACGCCGGGAGGAGCCGCTGGCTCTTGCGGCGCGCGGTGGATGAGGGCCGCGATCAGAGCTACTTCCTCTTCGGCCTGACCCAGGAGCAGCTCTCGCGTTCGCGCTTCCCCCTGGGCGAGAAGCGCAAGAGCGAGGTGCGGGAGATCGCGCGCCACCACGGCCTGGCCCTGGCCGACAAGCCTGACTCGCAGGAGATCTGCTTCGTCCCTGGCGGCGACTACAAGAAGTTCCTCGACGCCTACCTGGCGGAGCAGGGCGAGTCATTGCCCGACACGGCGGGCGAACTGGTCACGGCGAGCGGGGAGGTGCTGGGCCGGCACGATGGCATCCAGAACTTCACCGTGGGGCAGCGCAAGGGATTGGGAGTGGCCACGGGCTCTCCCCTCTACGTCATCCAGATCCGCGGCGAACAGAAGCAGGTGGTAGTGGGCGAGGATGAGGCCCTATGGTCACGCGGCCTGCGCGCCCGCGAGGTGAACTGGATCGCGATCGAGGACCTGCAAGCGCCGTTGCGCGCCCGCGTCAAGATCCGCCATCGCCACGAGGCTGCCGTGGCGCTGATCGAGAAGGCCGGCGAGCGCGAGGTGCAGGTGACCTTCGAGCAGCCGCAGCGCGCCATCACCCCCGGCCAAGCCGCCGTCTTTTACGATGGGGATCGAGTGGTGGGCGGGGGCTGGATCGCCTAGGGCTGGGGTTGCTCCTTCTGCCGGGCAGCCAGGAACTTCTGCTGGCAGTCGGCGGAGGCGCGGCGCAGCTCCCCGAACTCTGGGGCGCCGCGCAGCTTGGCCAGCAGGGGGTCGGAGTCCAGGGCAGCGGTGGCGCAGTAGTTCTGGTCCACCGCGCTGCGCAGCAGCCCCAGGGCGGCATCGCGCTGGCCGCACCAGGCCAGCAGCGAGCCCTGGTAGTACTTCATCTCGGGATCGCGCTCCGCCATGAGCGCCGGCCCTGCCTGGCCCACCAGGCGGCCGATCTCGGCGTCCGGGCGCGACTCCAGGCAGGCCTGCAGCAGGCCGCGGTACCAAGCGGGGTTATCGGGCATCTTGCCGAGCGCCTGCCGGGCCTCGTCCACCCGGCCGGCCCGCAGCAGCACCGAAGGCATCACGCTGAGCGAGAAGTCGGAACCTGCATCCAGGCGGAGGTAATCGGCCGCGCGCTGGGTTTGGCCCGTCTCCGCAAAAGCGAAGGTGCAGGAGCGGAAGTAGAAGTTGGCGGGATCGAGGCCCAGGGCGACATCGCACTCCCGCGCCGACTCGCCCAGCAGGCCCGCGTAGCGCAGCACGTAGGCCAGGGTGAAGTGGGCCTCGGCGCTCTCGGGACGGCGCCGGACCAGCGCCTCGGCTTCCAGATAGGCCTTGTCCAGCTCGCCCGCCTCCACCCAGTTCTCCGTGAGGTGAGCCGCGGCGGTGACCAGGTTGGGGTCCAGGGCGAGGGCGCGCTCGTAGGCGCCACTGGAGCGGTCGAACACGGCCTGTCCGCCTCCGGAGTAGCTGGCGTCCCAATAGTAGCGGCGACCCAGCGCCTCCCAGGCGGGAGCGTAGTAGGGATCCAGTCCCACGGCACGCTCCAGCAGGGCCACGGCTTGCTTGTTGGGGACGGGATCATGCGACATGGCTGCGCTGCGCAGATAGAAATCGTAGGCGGCGGAATTGCGCGGCCGCGTGGAGGACTCCCCGGGCGCGGCCGTGACCCCGACGGCGGGCAGCAGGCCCTGGCGGATCTGCACCCCTAACTGCCGCTGCACCGCGGTCATGTCCTGCACTCCGACCTCGAACGATCCCTGCCACGCGATCTGGTTCTTGCGCACGTCCACGTCCTCCAGCGTGACCCGGAGGCTCTTTCCCTCGCGGACGTAATGGCCGGCGAGCACGTTGGCCACCCGCAACTCCCGGCCGACCTGGGCGGGATCGAGGTTGGGCTCGGTGTACTGACGCGAGGAAGCCAGCGGCCTTACTTCCAGCGAGCGCGTGTGCGTGAGCACGTTCACGGTCTCGTCGGCCAGGGCGAAGCGCAGGTAGTCGATGCCGGGGTCCTGGGTGACGTTCTGAAAGGGAAGCACGGCGATGGTGTTGTTGGCGGCCGGCCCGCTGCGCGCGTGCTTGATCCAGTAGAGGGTCAGGACCACGAGCAGCATGACCACCACGCCCGCCAGTCCGAACAGCAGGTAAGTCTGGCTGAGGCTGACGCCGCGGAAGACGCTGCGCGCCGGGGCCACCAGGGGACGCACGCCCAGCGCCGCCGTGGTCATGCCGGCTTCCGAGTCGTGCTTCAGCCGCTGCAGCTCAGCGCGCAACTCGGCGGCGGTCTGGAAGCGCTTGTCGCGCCGCTTCTCCAGGGCGCGGCCGGCGATGGCCTCGAAGCCCACCGGCAGCGAGGGGTTCAGCTTCAGAGGCGACATGGGGCGGTTATGCAGCACCGCGTCCAGCGTCATCACGGTATTGCTGGCGTAGAAAGGCTTGTCCCCCGTGGCCATCTCGTAGAGCACCACCCCCAGGGAGAAGAGGTCGGAGCGGGTGTCGATCTCCTCACCGCGAGCCTGCTCCGGCGACATGTAGAAGGCGGTGCCGGGGATGATGTCGGTGGTGGTCAGGGCCTCGTCGCTGTCCAGGCTGCCACCGGCGTGCTCCTTCACCAGGCGATGTTCGGGAGCCAGCTTGGCCAGGCCGAAATCGAGGATCTTGGCCTGGCCGCGCTGGGTCAGATAGATGTTGCCGGGCTTGAGGTCGCGGTGGGTGATGCCCTGGGCGTGCGCGGCATCGAGTGCGTCGGCGAGCTGGATGCCGATGTCGAGCACCTGCGCCAGATCCATCGGTTTTTCGCGCAGGCGGTCCTTCAGGCTGACGCCGTCCAGAAGTTCCATGGCGATGAAGGGCTGGTTCTCGAACTCGCCGACGTCGTAGATGGTACAGATATTGGGATGGTTGAGGCGGGAAGCGGCTTGGGCTTCGCGCTGGAAGCGCTCCAGGGCGCGTGGATCCTCGGTCATTTTCTGCGGCAGGAACTTGAGGGCGACGTGGCGGCCCAGGCGGGTGTCCTCGGCCTCGTAGACCACGCCCATGCCCCCACTTCCCAGCTTGCTCAAGACCCGGTAGTGGGCTATGGTGCGGCCGACCAAGGAGCAAAGGCCTCCGTCCTTCTCAGCGCATGGTAGGGCGGTGGGATGGGCAAGTCAACGAACGGAGGGCGCCCGGCCCGGCGCGAGGGCGCGCCCGGGCTAGATGAACAGCTCCTCTTCGTCGCTGGCGGTGCGGCGGACAGGCTCGCGCGCCGTGGCCGCGGGCTTCTCGCGGCGTCCCAACATGGCCTCCAGGAAGACGTTGACGCCGCGCATGACCGCGCTCAGTTGCCGCACCGGGGAGATCACGGTGTGATGCACCAGGTCGGTGGTCTCTTCCACCCGGTCCAGGGTGCGGGTGACCAGCTCGTCGGCGCGGATCACCTGCAGGCGGGTGCGGTCTACCACGTCGGTCACGGTGGTGTCCAGGCGCTGCAACTGGTTGCGCACGGTGGTGGTGGAGACGGCGACGTTGTCCACGATGGTGTCGAGCTTGTCGCGATTGTCCACCAGCAGGGAGTGGGCGGCGTCCAGCACCGGAGCGGCGCGCTTGTGCACGTCCTCGGCCAGGGCTTCCACTTTGGCGCTGGTCTTCTTGGTGCTCACGTAGAGGGCGGCCAGGATGGCCATCTGAATGACCACCGCGACCGAGGTCACGATGATGAAGACGATGAGGAATGTGTTCATGGTGGCGCGCTCCGCGGGGATCCCTTTCCGAGGCGCTCCCGGAAGTGGCCGGATCGCCGCTGTTCGGGCCCGTGCTGCGGATGCCGCTTACTTCTTGTGAGAAGCCTCGGCGCTGGCCTCACGATAGCTCTGCTTGGCGGCGTCCATGGCGGCGTTGATCTGCTCCTTCTGCTTGCCCAGGACCTCGCGGCCGCGGTCCACCCAATCGTTCACCTGCTCGCGGGCGTGCTTGCCGCGGGTGATGACGTACTCGCGCCCTTCCTCGGCCCGCTCCAGAATAGCGTCGCGGGTCTCCTTTCCGGAGCGCGGCGCGTACAACACGCCGGCGATGGCGCCGATTCCCAGTCCCGCCAGGAACCACAGGAAAGCGTTGCCGCCACTGTTCTCTGACATAAGTCCTCCTCAGGGTTTCCTGAGATGTTCGGATGGTAGCACCGGCTTGGGGGCCGTGACAAAGACATTGCAGGGTGGCGCAGGAAAATCGGCGTTGCAACGGATAGTTCCCGCGCGCGCCTTCCGCGGCTTAGGGTTTCTGCGTGGGCCGGAGGACAATCTCGCTGGCGAAGGAGCGCGGCGCCTGGGTAACCAGCATGGCCACCACGTGGGCCACATCCTCAGGTTGAAGCATCTTGCCGGGGTCCTTGCCGGCGTGCGGGCTGAGTTCGGTCTGGGTGGAACCGGGACAGACCACGGCCACGCGGATGTTGAACGCCCGCAACTCCTCTGCCACCGAGGCGCACAGGCCGTTCAGCCCCCACTTGGAGGCGGCGTAGGCGGCGCCGTTGGGCAGCGCGTTCTTGCCGGCGAGGGAGGAGATGTTCACGATGTGTCCTCCGCCGCCACGCAGCATCAGAGGTACGAAGGCGCGCAGGCAGTAGTAGGGCCCGCGGAGGTTGGTGTTGATCACGCGCTCCCAGTCCGCCGGGGGCATCTGGTGGAGCGGGCCGCCGAAGCCGCCGACGCCGGCGTTGTTGACCAGGATGTCGAGGCGGCCGAAGCGCTCCGCGACCTGGGCGGCCAGGGCCTCGACGGAAGCCAACTCGGTGAGGTCGCAGGCGATGGCCTCGCAGCGGCCGCCGCCCTGGCGGAGGTGGGCGGCGGTCTGGTTCAGGGGCGCCAGTGAGCGCCCGCAGATCACGCTGAGCGCGCCCATCGCGATCAGGGTCTGGGCGATGGCGGCGCCGATGCCCCGGCCGCCGCCGGTGATCACCGCCACCTGGCCTTGGAGTGGCTTTCGAATGTCCATCTGCGCAGTCCTCCCGGACCCTGGGCTGCTTTTGCGGTGTCCAAGATATCCAGAAACCGGGGTCTCGGCATCATAGCTCAATAGTGGGGCGGTTCCCCGGGCGGCCCGCTTGCCTTGCGAGCGAGGCGCCCATATAATCCGTCCCTCGCCCGGGCGTCTGAGTTACGCCGTGGTCTGGACGATGCAGACGAAGGCGCGCGCACGACCCTAGACCGGGCTGGACGGATTCTCCCGGCGCAGGCGCGCCCGAGGGAGTCCCACGGCGCAATGACCCGACTGTTGAAGGAGCCCCGCATGAAGAAGTTGCTCGTCGTCCTCGTGCTCGCGTTGACCGCGGTTGCTGGATTGGCGCCGGGAGTGGCCTCCGCGCAAGCGGGTGGCTCGCAGGCTCCCATGGACCCGGCGGAGTACAACTCCTACGTCGCCGCCGTCCAGGCGACCAACGTGCAGGAGAGGATCGCCGGGCTGGAAGGGTTCCTGCAGCGCTATCCCAACAGCCAAGTGAAGGAAACCGCGCTGGAGCAGCTCATGGCCGCCTACCAGCAGACCGGCAATGCCGCCAAGATGTTCGAGACGGCGGACAAGCTGCTGCAGTCCTTCCCTAACAACCTGCGCGGTCTGGCGGTGATGGCCTACACCAAGCGCGCAGCCGCCCAGCAGGGCCAGGACGCGGCCCAGAACGCGGCCGCCGCCGAGGACTACGGCCAGCGCGGCCTCAAGGCGCTGCCCGCGGCCCCCAAGCCCGAAGGCATGTCGGACGCCGACTTTCAGAAACTCAAAAGCCAGTACAGCCTGATCTTTAACGGGGCCGTGGGCTTCGGCGAGCTGCAGAAGAAGAACTTCTCTCAGGCGGCCGAGCATCTGCAGGCCTCGGTGCAGCTCGATCCCAGCAGCTTCTATGACGTCTACCAGTTGGGCCTGGCGTACGTGCAGTCCACGCCCGCCAACCCGCTGGGGCTGTTCTACCTGGCCCGCGCCGTCATCATGAGCAACAACAACACCGACGTGAACAACGTGGCGGTCTATTACTACACCAAGTACCACGGCACCAAGGACGATTGGGACAAGGTGATGGCCGCGGCCAAGGACAACCCCGTGCCGCCCCCGGGATTCTCGGTGACCCCGGCGCCCAGCCCCGCCGAGATCGCCAAGAAACTGGCGGACTCCAAGGACCCCAAGCAGCTCAGCTTCGACGAGCTGCAGGTGATCCTCGTCTACGGCCAGCAGGACGTGGTGGACAAGGTCTGGGGAGCGGTCAAGGGTCAACCCATCCCCTTCGTCGCCAAGGTGATCGATGCCAGCCGCACCAAGCTGACCCTGGCCGCCACCTACGAGGACGTGCAGAGCAATACGGCCGACGTGGAAGTCACCATGGTCGCCCCCATCCCAGCCAGCATGCTGCCCAAGATCGGGGACCAGATCCAGATCCAGGGCAAGCCCGACAGCTACACCCCGAAGCCCTTCCTGGTGACGATGGTGGACGGGCAGTTGATCCAGCAGAAGAAGACGCCGCCACCGAGAAAGCCCACGACGCGGCGTCGCCCGCACTAGACCAGCCTCAGGCGGCAAAAATCAAGGGCAGCCCCCGGCGGGCTGCCCTTCGCCTTGGGCGGGAGGATGGTGAACGACTAGCGGCTGGCCTTCTTCTCTATGCCGGCCGGGCGGACCCCGTGGGGCGGGCGGCGGGCGCCGTTGCGCACCGCGCGCACATCCAGCTTGAGCTCGGCGATGGTGCGGCTGAGGGTGTTGCGGTGCATGCCCAGCTCGCGCGCCGCCCGGCACTGGTTGCCGTTGTTCTCCTGCAGCACGGTCAGGATGAAGCGCTTCTTGAACTCGCGCACCGCCTCCGAGTACAGGATGCCGCTGTGCACCATCTGTTGGATAAGAGCTTCGAGCTGGTCTTTCACCGGAGCCTCGCTTTCAAAACCACCACTGCACCCGCTATTTGGATCCCTGGCCGGGTTGGCCTGCCGCACCGCCGGGAGATGCCGCCGGCCCGCCCGGCGCCGTCGCCCGGCGCAGGGACTCCACTCCCTCGCGAAAGCGCGCTCGCAGGTCGCGGGGAGCCACCCAGCTCGCCCCGTGCGCCAGCACCAGGAAGTAGCCTCCCAGCCGCGAGGCCGCCAGGGTGGTGGAGCCCGGGGAAAATGCCGCCAGCCCCAGCACCAGCACGGTCACGATCAGCACGCCGCGCACCAACCCAAAGGCCGCGCCCAGCAGCCGGTCAAACCAACGCAACCCCGCCGCCTTGCCGGCCCAGCGGGCGATCCTTCCCGCCATGCCGGCCAGCAACAGGACCACGAAAAAGATCGTCAGAAAACTGACCCACTGCGCGATGGCCTCGGACTTCACGTAAGGCAGAAACCACGGCGCCCAGCGCGCATACTCCCAGACGGCGAACAGGTAGCCCAACACCGCTCCCGCCAGGGAGAAGATCTCAAAGAAAAAGCCCTCTGCCGTCGCCAGCAGCACCGACAAAGAAATCGTTACTACGATGACCCAATCCAGCCCACTCATGCCTCCGCCTAGGTCTCCAGTTCGCGGCCGGTGAGGCGGCGGTAGGCCTCCAGGTACTTTTCGCTGGTGCGGGCCGCCACCTCGGGAGGAAGCCCCGGGGCGGGCGGCTGCTTGTTCCAGCGGATCGATTCCAGGTAGTCGCGAACGTACTGCTTATCGTAGGAATCCTGCGCCCGGCCCGGGTGGTAGCGGTCGGCCGGCCAGAAGCGCGAAGAGTCCGGGGTGAGCACCTCGTCGGCGAGCAGCAGCCCCGCCGGCCCCTGCCCGAACTCGAACTTGGTGTCGGCGATGATGATGCCTTTGGTCAGGGCATAGTCCGCCGCCTTCCGGTAGACGCGCAAGGTGAGGTCGCGCAGAGTCTCGGCCAGCTGGGGGCCGGTGCGCTTGACCATCTCTTCGAAGCTGATGTTCTCGTCGTGGCCGCTGGTGGCCTTGATGGCGGGGGTGAAGATGGGCTCCGGCAGCTGGTCGGACTCGCGCAGCCCCGCCGGCAGCTTGATCCCGCACACCTCGCCGCTCTGCTTGTACTCCTTCCAGCCGGAACCGGAGAGATAGCCGCGGGCCACGCACTCGATGGGAACCATGTCGGCGCGCACCACCATCATGGAGCGGCCGCGCAACTGCTCCACGTAGGGGCGCAGCAGCGCCGGATAGCCATCCACGTCGGCCGTGATCAGGTGGCTGGGCACCAGGTCTTTCAGAAAATCGAACCAGAACAGGGAGAGCTGGGTGAGCACCCGGCCCTTGTGGGGGATGCCGCTGGCCAGGACGAAATCGAAGGCGGAGATGCGGTCGGTGGCCACGAAGAGCAATTGCCCGTCCAGGCGGTACACGTCCCGGACCTTGCCGCTGGCGTGCAGTGGTAACTCCGGAAAATCGGTGCGCAGCAGGACGGAATCGAGGGTTGAAGGCATCTGCGGGAGTTTCTCTTCGTTTCCGAGGAACGTGGCGTATTCTAGCCGCCCGCCCGGTTTTGTCAACGGTGCAGAAAAAAGCTCGGAACCGCCGCGCATCGATTTTCCATGAAAAGGTGTTGACAGAAACGCTCTTCGCGCGCAAGCCGCGCCCAGAGCGGGATTCGCGGCACGGGCCGCTTGTGGAAAATCAGGCCCGCGCCTCTTCTCCGAAGCGCACCGACACCAGCTTGGAGACGCCGGGCTCCTGCATGGTCACGCCGTACATGACCGGCGCCACGCTCATGGTCTTCTTGCTGTGGGTGATGAGCACGAACTGGGTCTGCGCGCTCATCTCGCGCACCAATTCGGTGAAGCGCCCGATGTTGGTCTCGTCCAGGGGCGCGTCCACCTCGTCCAGGATGCAGAAGGGGCTGGGCTGGTACTGGAAGATGCCCACCAGCAGGGAGAGCGCGGTCAGCGCCTTCTCCCCGCCCGAGAGCAGCAGCACGTTCTGC
The DNA here is from genome assembly GCA_035624475.1 of Terriglobales bacterium. NCBI lineage: Bacteria > Pseudomonadati > Acidobacteriota > Terriglobia > Terriglobales > Terriglobales bacterium. The sequence goes on along the minus strand of DASPRL010000320.1, from coordinate 13,742 downwards.
AGCTTCTTGCCGGGAGGCGAGGCCACTACGTCGATGCCGCTCTCGGCGCTGTTCTCCTCGTCGGTGAGCCGCATGAAGGCGTGGCCGCCGCCGAAGAGCTTGCGGAACGTGGCCTGGAAGTTCTCGTTAATCTTCTCGAAGGCCTCCTGGAACTTCTGCCGCGAGACCTGGTCGATCTCGCGGATGGCGTTCTGGGTGTTGGTGATGGACTCCATCAGGTCGTTGCGCTGGGTCTCCAGGAAGCCGTGGCGCTGCGCGGTCTCGTTGTATTCCTCGAGGGCCATCATGTTGACCGGGCCCATGGCCTCCAGCTTGGCGCGCATCTCGCGATAGATAGCGTCCTCTTGGGCGAGCTGCTCGCCGGCTACCCGGGGCACGGCAGGATCCGCCAGCAACTGCTCGGAGGTCACGCCCAGCTCGTTGAGGCAGGTCTCGGCCATGTGCTCGGAATCAGAACGGAGTTTGGCGGCCTGAGCGGAGACTTCGCCGCGACGGTCGCGAGCGGCGTCCAGAGCCTGGCGCTCGGCCTTCAGCTCCAGCTCGATCTGGACCAGGCGCTGCCGCAGGGCCTCCGATTCCGCCTGCAGCTCGGCGACGCGCGCCTGCATGCTCTGCTGCTCGGCGGCCAGTGCGACCAGTTGCTCGGCGATGTGGGCATTCTCCTGCTGGCGCTGGAGCTGCTCGGCGGCGGCAGACTCCATCTGCGCGCGCAGAGAGGCCACCCGCCCCGAGACTTCCGCGACCAGGGTTTCGATGCGCCCCAGCGCCCCGGCGGCGGCGGCGCGGCGCTCTTCCAGGGCAGCCAGGCGCGCCAGGCTTTCGGAGGCGCGCTGCGCGGCGGTGTCCCGGGCGCTGCGCAAGGAGCCCAGGCTCTCCTGCACGGTGGCGATGGCTTGTTCCAACTCCCGGCGCTGCTTCTCGGCCAGCTCCAGTTCCCGGCGCAAGGCGGCGAGCGCGACCTCCTGCTGCACGCGCTCTTCCTCGATTCGCTTCAGATCGCACCCCGCGGTCTCACGGCGCTGCCCCACGCGCGCCAGCTCGGAGTCCAGCTGCTCCAGGCCGGTGCCCGAGGTCAGAGCCAGCTTCTCGCCTTCGCGCTTCTCCTCCTCCAGCTTGTCGAGCAGGGAAGTGAGGGCGGCGATCTCGCGGCCCAGGGTGGCGACGCGGGTCTCCTCGAGACGGAGCGCGTTCTCCATCTCCTGGATCTGCCGGCCCAGGTCGCGCAATTCCCGTTTGAGGGAGAGCGGGCCCTCGGAGCGCTGCTTGCCGCCGGTGACGGTCACGTTGTGGAAGCACTCGCCCGAGCGCGAGAGGAAAAAGGCGTCGGGATTCTCCAGGGCCAGCTCGCGGCCCACCTTGGGGTCGGGCACGATGTAGCCGTTGCGCAGCTTGGGCAGGATCACCTCCAGCGACTTGCCGAAGCCGTTGAGCACGCGGATGCAGTCCTTGAGCGAGACGATGCTCTGGCTGGGGGGCGCGGCCTGGCGGCTTTCGTCCACCACGAAGGAGAACTTGGCCTGCGAATCCTCGGGATGGACCAGGAAGGTGGCGCGGCCGTCCACGTCGCTGCGCAGCAGTTGCAGGCCTTGGTCGGCGGCGTCCCAGGACTTGACGACCACGTAGTTGAGCTCGTCGCGCAGGAAGTCTTCCACCACCGGCTCGTACTGGTCCTCGACCTCGAGGAAGTCGGCGAGCACGCCAGCGGGCGCGAAATCGCGGCCCACCGCTCCCGACTGGAAGAGCCGCTTGACCGACTCGGTGGAGTAGCCGTGCTCGGTCACCAGGGCCTCGAGCGAGGACCTGCGGCCCAGGGCGGAGGCGAACTCGGCGCGCAGGCCGTCGAGGCGCACCTTGGACTCTTGCTCGGCGGCGCGCTTCCGCTCCAGTTCGCGGCGCGCTTCCGCGATCTGCCGGGCCAGGCCCGCCACCCGCTGCGACGCGGACTCGAACTCCAGGGCCAGCTGCCCACGGCGCCCGCCGCAGGCTTCGATCTCGGCCTGCGACCGGGTGATCTCGTCACGCTGCCGCTGGGCCTCGCGCCCCAGGGCGGCCAGGTGCTCCTCCGCCTGCGCCATCTGGTTGCGCACACTGGAGGCGGCATTCACCGCCTCCAGCACGCTGACCCGCAATTGCTCCTGCCGCGACTCCAGCTCGCTCAGCGTGGCGGCAGCCGCGAGGGCCGCCTGCTGCGCGGCCTGCGACTCCCGCTGGGCCGCGGCCACGTCGGCGGCCGCCGATTCCAGCACCGCGCGGTTCTGGTCGCGCTCCCGCTCGAGCCCGCCCAGTTGCTCCAAGACCTGCAGTGATTCCGCCTGGGCGGTGGCGGAGCGTGCGGCCAGATCCGCGCAGCGCTCCTGGTTGTGACGCTGCTGGGCGGCGCCGCGGTCGAGTTCCCGGGTGATGGCGCTGAGACGGTCGCGCCCCTGCGTGGTTTCGCCCTCGATGGCATAACCGCGCTGGGTGACGGCGCCGTGTTCCGCCTCCAGGCGGGTCACGCTGTCGTTCCGCGCCTGCACCTCCTGGGCGATGCGCTCCAGCTCCGCCTCCAGGGAGTGCGCGTCCTGCTCCAACTGCGAGAACTTGCTGGCCAGCACTAGGCGAAACTTGGCGCGCATCTCCTCGCGCAGGCGCGCGTAGCGCTCCGCCTTGGAAGCCTGGCGCTTGAGCGAGTTCATCTGGCGGGTGACTTCCTCGAAGATGTCGTTGATGCGGGCCAGGTTCTGCTGTGCCTGCTCCAGGCGCAGCTCCGCCAGGCGCTTGCGCGTCTTGAACTTGGTGATGCCGGCGGCCTCCTCCAGGATGGCGCGGCGGTCGGTGGGGCGGCTGGAGAGGATCTGACCGATGCGCCCCTGCTCGATGATGGCGTAGGATTCCGGCCCCAGCCCCGTGCCCATGAACAGGTCCTGGATGTCGCGCAGGCGGCAGAGCTTGCCGTTGAGCAGATACTCGCTCTCGCCGGTGCGGAACAGGCGGCGGGTCACCACGATCACGCCCGATTTCAGCTCCGGGGCCTTGAGCTTGCGGCGGCGCACCTTGAGCACGACCGCAGGCGGGTTGGGGTCCAGGTCGGCGCCGGCTTCGTCCTCGGCTTCGGGCTCAAGCTGGCCGGGCTGCACCTCTTGGATGGCGGCTTCCGTTTCGCGGGCGGCGCGGGAGCGCAGCCCGGCCTCGTCCCAATCATCCTCGGGCATCTGGTCGCGGATCTCGATCTCGGGGCCGGCCTCCAGCTCGGCAGGATTGCCCTCGTACTGCTCGGGATCGACCAGGGTGAGCGACACCTCGGCCATGCCGGTGGCGGTACGCTCGCGAGTACCGGCGAAGATGACGTCCTCCATGCGCGAGCCGCGCAGGGTCTTGGCGCTCTGCTCGCCCAGCACCCAGGAGATGGCGTCAGCGATGTTCGACTTGCCGCAGCCGTTGGGGCCCACGATGCAGGCGATGCCGTCGCCGGGGAACTTGACCTCGGTGCGGTCGCAGAAGGACTTGAAGCCCAGGATTTGCAGCTTTTTCAGTTTGAGCACCGCTCACTCCTTACCCGCGCGTGCGTGGACCCCGCCCCGGGAAGTCCCGGGATTTCAGCCAACTGTACCCGCATCGTTAACAGCGGTCAAGCACTAATACCCCAATATCTTGGGGTGACCTGACCCGGTGCCGGCTATGTGGCACACGAATTGCAACAAACGCGCACTTGGGTTCGGTCGGCGGGGTAAAGGAGGTAGGGAGAACCGCTAAGAGCTTCCGTCAATCTAGCGCGATTCGGGGTCTGAATCAACTGCGAAAAGCGCGGGACCTGGGTCATGCCCCAGGCCCCGTCCAGCCTCCGCTGGTTCTACTGATGCTGACCGACCAGCTCGAAGAAGCGGATGATGGACTCGATCCCGCGATGGAAGTTGGGGATGTGGAACTTCTCGTTGGGAGCGTGCAGGTTGTCGTCGGGCAGCCCGAAGCCCATCATCACCGAGGGGATCTTCAGCGACTTCTCGAAGTCGGCCACGATGGGGATGGAGCCGCCGGAGCGGATGAACACCGTGTCCTTGTGGAAGATCTCCTTCATGGCCGCCGAGGCCGCCCGAATGTACTTGTTGTCGGTCTGCACCACGATGGGATCGGCGATGCTCCACTGCTTGAACTTCACCTCGATGCCCTTGGGCACCAGCTTCTTGACGAAGTTGGTGTACAGCTTCCAGACCTCCTGCGGGCGCTGGTCGGGGACCAGGCGCATGGAGACCTTGGCCGCCGCCTTCGCCGGGATCACCGTCTTAGCGCCGGCGCCTACGAAGCCCCCGGGCATGCCGTGGACCTCCAGCGTGGGCCGCGACCAGGTCTTCTCGAAGACGTTGAAGCCGGGCTCGCCGGTCAGCACCTTGGAGCCTACCTCGGTCTTGCGGTAATGCTCCACGTTGAAGGGCAGGCGCTTCCAGGCCTTCATCTCATCTTTGCTGGGCTTTTTGACGCGCTTGTAGAAGCCGGGGATGAGCACGTGTCCCTTGTCATCCTTCAGCTTGGAGATGATGCGGGTCAGCGCCTCCATAGGGTTGGGCGCGACGCCGCCGTAGATGCCGCTGTGCAGGTCGGTCATGGGGCCGACCGCTTCCAGTTCGGTGTACACCATGCCGCGCAGGCCGACGCACAGGGTGGGCAGATCGGGAGCGAAGAGTTCGGTATCGGAGATGAGCGCGAAGTCGGCCTTCAGCCGCTCGGGATGCTCGCGCACGAACTTGGCGATGGCTTCGCCGCCCACCTCTTCCTCGCCTTCGATAAGCAGGCGCACGTTCAGCGGCAGCTTGCTGTTGCCCGTCTTCATCAGGGCCTCGAGCGCCTTCAGGTGCATGTACATCTGCCCCTTGTCGTCGACGGCGCCGCGGGCGTAGATGTTCTGGTTGCGTTCGGTGGGCTCGAAGGGCGGGGAGATCCACTGCTCCACCGGGTCGGGCGGCTGGACGTCGTAGTGGCCGTAACAGAGCACCGTGGGCTCGCCGGCGGCGTGCAGCCAGTCGGCATACACCAGCGGGTGCCCCTCGGTCGGGATGATCTCCACGTGCTCCAGACCGATGCGTTGCATCTCCTTGGCCACGAACTCGGCGGCCTTCTGGATGTCGCTCTTGTGCTCGGGAAGAGTGCTGATGCTGGGAATGCGCAGCAGGTCCTTGAGTTCGCTCAGGAAGCGCTGCTGGTTCTGACGGGCGAAGCTGACTGCGGGGGAAGCTGCGGCGGTCGCCATAAGGAAGTCCTCCAGGAATGAAGAAGGCAGGGGCCGAACAGAGCAGTATACACGCGCCCCCGGGGAGGATGCAGCGGCACGGGGACGGACCGCAGCTCAGGATCCGCCCGAGAAGGAGCCATGGCGGCGCATCTGCTCGCGCAGGCGATCGTTGCCCAGTCGCGCGGCGAATTCAGCATGCCGGCGAGCGCGCTCCAAGTCGCCCTCCGCGACGTAGATCTCGCCCAGCGCGACGTGGGCATCGGCGAGCGCCGGCTTCTTCTCCAGCGCGACCAGCAGCAGGCGCTTGGCCTCGTCCTGGCGGAAGTGGTGCACGCGGTAGAGCTGGGCCAGGTGATAGTAGCCTTCGGCCCACTCGGGATCCTTCTCCAGCGCCGCCTGCTGCTCGGCGATGTGGCGCTCGGTCTCGGCGTCGAGCATCTGCCCGGCGACCTGGCGGAAGAAGGGCTCGCGCTCCCTGGTCATAGAGAAAACCTCGCGAACGAGAAGGGTCCCAAGTCTACCTCGGGCGAGGCACCGCTGAGGAGCTGGGCCATGACGCGTGCCGTCGCCGGCGCCAGCAGGATGCCGTTCATGAAGTGGCCGGTGGCGAAGAAGTAGCCGGGGACGGGCGAGGCGCCGAGCACGGGAAGATCGTCGGGCGTGCCGGGGCGCAACCCGGCCCAGGCATCGAGGATGCGCGCACCGCCCAGCGCGGGCAGAAGACTGGTCGCGGCATGCTGCAGGCGGTGCAGGGTGTCGGCGTCGGTGCGCTTGTCGAAGCCGGCGTCTTCCAGGGTCGAGCCCAGCAGGATGCGCCCATCGCTGCGCGGTACGAGGTACACCACTCCTTCCTGGCGGACGACATGCCGCAGGACGCCGTGCGGCGCAGCCATCTCCAGGATCTGTCCCTTGACGGGACGGGTCGGCAGGCCCAGAGGCAGCACCTGGCCGGCCCAGGCGCCGGCGCAGTTGATCACCAGCGACGCCGCGAAGTGAGTGCGCGCGGTCTTGACTCTTGCCGTGCGGCCGCCCTCCACGACGACCTCAGTCACCGCAGCGCCCGAGGCGATCTCCACGCCGCGGTGCCGCGCCGCCTTGAGCGAAGCTCCTATCAGCGCCTTGGGATCAACGCTGTCTTCCTGGAGGAAGCAAGCGCGGGCCTCCGGCGGCAACGCCAAGCCCGGCTCGAGCTTCCGCCATCGCTCTTCACCGAGCGGCGCTCCTGGCGGCGCGATGTCCGCAGAAGAAAGCAGGATCGTTCCATCCCGGCGGAAGTCCACGCGCTGGCCCGACTCGTCCTCGACCTCGCGCACGAACTCGGGATAGAGTCGCGCGCTGTGCTCCGCCAGCGTCCGCAGCGCGGCAGGGGTGTGCGGATCGGCGGCCGCCAGCATGCCGGCGGCGGCGCGTGAGGCTTCGTGCCCGGGCTCGCCGCGCTCCACCACCAGCACGCGCATCTCGCGCTTGCGCAGCTCGCGCGCCAGCGAGATGCCGATCAGCCCGCCGCCGACGACGATCGCGTCCCAGTTCTTCACGCGCTCCATTCTAGAAGAAGGGCCACGCGGCGGCGCGCGCTCAAGCTCGCGCCGAGTTCGGGGATGAAGGTCATAAAGCTCTGTCCTGCTGTTGGCGGGCGGGATTCACACTGCATTTACATCTTGCGAGCGCGTCCAGAGAATGCTTAAATTCAAGACAACAGGGGAGAAACGTATGGCGCAATGTCCGCGTTGTGCGTTGTCGGTTCCGGCCTTCACACGGTGCGACCGTTGCGGGCTCATGCTGGGGTACGACGGCCTGACCGTGCTGATCGATTTCGACCACTCGCCCGCCTTTGCGCGGGTACGCCATCTGGCGCGCCGCCAAGCCTCCTACTCGGAGTGGGAGGAGGAGAATGGCCATCGCTTCCTGCGCGTCACCTACGATACCTCGGAGGCGGAGGAGTTCGGCAAGCTGGTGGAACTGGCCGCTTCGCTGCCCGGCAAGCGCGCCTTCTTCAACGGGCTGCAGATCCCGTGGCCCAGCACGCCGCGCAAGGCGCACGTTCCCTGGATGGCGCTGGCAACCCCCAACGGCTCCCGCGCTTCTCACTACGCAGGGAAGTGAGCGCCGCGCGGATTTGACAGCCCGCGCGTTCTGCTCAACAATGAGCTATCCCTACAATTTCCAGCCCTGACGCCATGGCGCGGAAGCCGGCGCTTGGTCGCGGGCGTATGAGGCGAGGATCATGTCCGACGAAGTGCAGAACCAAGGCGGCGGCCGCTCTATGAGCGGCGGCCTGAAGACGGCCCTGCTGGTGCTGGCCGGCGTCTACATCGTGGTCTCCTCTTACTTCCTCTTCGACAGCCACAGCCGCATCGGCAAGCTGGAGGAGCAGCAGAAAGCGCAGGCGCAGGAGACCCAGAAGAAGCTGGCGGGATTGAGGAGCGAGATGCAGGCCTCCACCAGCGCCCTGGCCGACAAAGTGGGCATGACCCAGAAGGACCTGGCCACGCGCTCGGCGCAGTTGCAGGCGCAGCAGAAAGCGGCCGAGTCCCGTCTGGCCGAGCAGCAGAAGCAGCAGATCGGCGCAGTGTCGACCGACGTGGCTGCCGTCAAGACCGACGTGGGCGGGGTCAAGACCGACGTGGCCTCCACCAAGCAGCAACTGGCCGAGACCCAGGCCAAGCTGCAGAGCGTGATCGGCGACCTGAACGTGCAGAGCGGGCTGATCGCCAAGACCCGCAGCGACCTGGACGAACTCAAGCGCCGCGGCGACCGCAACTATTTCGAGTTCACGCTGCTCAAGGGCCAGAAACCCACCCCCATCTCCACCGTCGCCCTGCGGCTGAAGAAGGTGGACGTCAAGAAGGGCAAGTTCACGCTGGAAGTGCAGGCCGACGACCGCACCTTCGAGAAGAAGGACCGGCTGATGTACGAGCCCATGCAGTTCTATTCCGGCAAGGACCGGCAACTCTACGAACTGGTGGTGTTCGAGGTGGACAAGAACAAGGTCGGGGGTTACCTGAGCACGCCCAAGGCGGCGCCGGCGACGGCCACGCAGTAACCGAGAGTCCGCGCTTCTTTCCGGGGAGGGCCGCCGGCTCTCCCCTTGTCTTTTTCCCAGGTCTTCCGCACAATCCCCCGCCGAGGAGACCTATGACCGCCAATCCACACGTGTTGCTCGAGATCCTTGTGCGCACCAGCGCCATCTACCTGCTGATCCTGATCGGGGTGCGGCTCAGCGGCAAGCGCGAGGTGGGCCAGATGACACCCTTCGACCTCACTCTGCTGCTGCTGCTGAGCAACTCGGTGCAGAACGCCATGACCGGTCCCGACACCTCGCTGACCGGCGGTGCGGTCGCAGCCATCACCTTGCTGGTGCTGAACTTCCTGGTGGCCGACCTCGCCGGCCTCAACCGCCGCTTCCGCAAGTTCGTGCAGGGCGAGCCCTCGCTGCTCATCCACAACGGCCGGCTGATTCCGGCGCACCTGGCGCGCGAGCACATCACCGTGGACGAGGTCATGCGCGCCCTGCGCGAGCACGGCATCTCCCGCCTCGAGGACGTCTCGCTGGCCGTGCTCGAGGTGGATGGCTCGGTCAGTTGCCTGAAGTATGACGACGTGGCGCCGCAGCACACCCCGCACCCGCGGCTGCGCTTCCTGCAGAAGCACCAGTAGGGATCACTGGGGCGGCGGCGGGATCACCAGCGACGGCCGGTCTTGCAGCCCCAGCGTGAGGCGCAACTGCTGGCGCTGGTCGAAGGCCTCCTTGGTGACGGGGAAGCCGAAGATCGCGGTGCCCTGCTGCTGCGCCCCGGGCGCAATGTCGGTCTCCACCGGGACGGGCGCCAGCGCGTGCTGCTTCAGTTCCGGGAAAGCCTGGAAGTAGCGATCGAAGTCCACCGCCGAGGCGGCCTCGTCCTTCAGCGGCTCCGACTGGCCGGGCACCGTCAGCTCCGCCTGGATGGTGCGGATGCGCATGGGCTTCTCCCCCAGGTTGCGCAGGTTGAGCTGCACCGCCACCAGGACACTTTTCTGATCGGGCTGCTGGATGGCGAAGACGGAGACGATCTCGCCGGCGTCCTGGGGCTTGGGCCGGCCGACCCAGGCCACGATCGCCACGATGATCGCCAGCACCGCCAGCACGATCAGCACGGGCGCCGCCGGCGGCAGCGTCCACTTGGCGCGGTCGAACTCCTCGCTCATGGGCACGTGCCCGGGGCGGGGCGGAGGCTGGGGCGCAGGCGGCGTGGGCGCGGGAGGAGTCGGAGCGGCGGGCTGATCAGGCATGGTGGACCTCGTAACGCAGCCCCCATGGTACACGCTGGGGCAGCGCTCAGGCGCGCTTCAGGGCCTGCAAGAACTTCTCCGCCGGCAGGGTGTTGAGGATGTCGCCCTTGGTCAGCCAGGCCCGCCGCGCCTGCAGGATGCCGTAGCGGATCTTGTCCAGGTGGGTGGTGTGGTGGGAGTCGGTGTTGATCACGATCTTCACCCCGTGTTGCTTGGCCAGGCGCAGGTGGGTGTCGTTCAGGTCGAGCCGGTCGGGGAAGGCATTCAGCTCCATGGCGACCCGGTTCCTGGCAGCCGCCTGGAAAACCGCTTCCAGGTCGAACTTGTAGGCGTCGCGGCGCAGCAGCAGCCGCCCGGTGGGATGCCCGAGGATGGCGGTGTTGGGATTGGCGACGGCGCGCAGCAACCGCTCCGTCATCTGCGCCGGCTCCTGGTTGAAGTGGGAGTGTACGCTGGCGACCACCACGTCCATCTCTTCCAGCACGGAGTCGGAGAGATCGAGGCTGCCGTCGGCCAGGATGTCCACCTCGATGCCGGCGAAGAGGCTCAGGCCGTCGCTCTTCTTGGCGGCGGCCCGGATCTTGCGGATGTGCTCGCGGGCGCGCTTGTCGTCCAGGCCGTTGGCCATGGCCAGGTTCTTGGAGTGGTCGGTGATGGCGATGTACTGGTAGCCGCGGGCGCGCCCTGCTTCCGCCATCTCCTCGATGGTGTTCTTGCCGTCGGTAGCGACGGTGTGCATGTGCACGTCGCCCTGGATGTCCTTCAACTCGACCAGGCGCGGCAGCTTGTGCTCCTCCGCCGCTTCGATCTCCCCCTGCGCCTCGCGCAGCTCGGGCGGGATGTAGTCCAGGCCCAGCTTGGCGTAGATCTCCTCCTCCGTCTTGCCCACCACCCGCTTCTCGTCCTTCAGGCGCGCCAGAGCGTACTCGTTCAGGGTGTAGCCCATCTTGAGGGCGCGCTGCCGCAGCAGGATGTTGTGGGACTTGGAGCCGGTAAAGTAGAGCATGGCGGCGCCGAAGGAGTCGGGCGGCAGCAGGCGCACGTCCACCTGCATGCCGTTGCGCAGGCGGAAGCTCACCTTGTTCTCGCCGCGCGCGATCACGTCCTGCAGATGCGGGTAGGCCACGATCTTTCCGATGATGGCTTCGCGCGGCTTGGCGCTGGCGCAGGCTTTGCCCGTGACCAGCATGTCGAGGTCGCCGACCGTCTCGCGCCCGCGCCGCAGCGAGCCCGCCGGCGTCACCTTCTCCACCCCCGGGATCTCGCGCAGGTAAGCGGCCAGCTTCTGCCCTGCGTCTTCGGCCACGTCGATGAGGAAGCGCCCGGAGATGCGCCGGTAGTCCTCGATGGCCTTCAGGATCTTCTGCTCCTGCTTCTCGCCCATGCGCGGCAGCTCGCGCAGCTTGCCCGCGCGCGCCAGCTTCTCCACTCCTTCCACGTCGTTGACCTGGTGGGCGCTCCACAGCAGCGCGATGGTCTTGGGCCCCAGGCCCTGGATCTTGAGCAATTCCAGGATGGAAGGGCCGTATTTCTTGAGCAGGTCGCTGTGCAGCTCGAGCTTGCCGGTGCGGTAGATCTCCTGCAGATGGGAAGCCATGCTCTTGCCGATGCCGGGGATCTCCAGCAGCTTCTTGCCGTCCTCCACCATCTCGGCGAGCGGCTGGGGTAGGGAATCGATGGCCTCGGCGGCGCGGCGGTAGGAGCGCACCCGGAACGAGTCCTGGTTGTCGATCTCCATCAGGTCCGCGGTCTCGGTCAGAAAGCGGGCCGCCGCTTTGTTGTCCAGGTGGGTCTGCGCGCCGGCCATGGCAGGATTGTATCGCGGGGGCCGCCCGCAGGGAGGGGATGCAACAAGGCATACCTCCGCCTCTCCTGCCGCTTGCCACGTTCTTTGGAGGGATGCTTCAGGCGGCGGTCAGCTTGACCACGTTTTCCGCCTGCGGGCCCTTTTCGCCTTGCACGATCTCGAACTCGACCTCGTCGCCTTCCTGGAGGCTCTTATACCCCTCCGTCTTGATGGCGCTGTAGTGGACGAAGACATCGGGGCCATCGTCCCGCCCGAGGAATCCGTATCCTTTGGCGTTGTTGAACCACTTCACCTTTCCCTTGATACGTTCCACGTTCGCTCTCCGTGCATGAAGACCGTGCGCGCATGCTGAGGGTGCGCTCGGCCCTCGTCGTTGGCCACAAGCAGTTCGGAGACGCCCGGCATGGGCGCGGACGGACAGGCAGGACGCCACGCGGGCGCGCAGAACCTTGTTGGGCTTCTGAAGACATTCTCCGCCTTTTGGCAACCGCTTTCAATTAGGAAGTCAACCGGCCAGCGCCGCCGGAGTCAGGTGCGCACCTTCGCCTGCAGCCAGAGCAGGCCGGCGATGGTCTTGCCGTCCTGGACCCGGCCCTGCATCACCATGCGTACCGCCGCCGGGACCGGGAAGAAGCGCACCGTGATGACTTCGTCTTCCTCGGGCTGGGCGTGCCCCGGGCGCAGGCCGCGCGCCAGGTACACGCTCATGGTCTCGTCCAGGAAGCCCGGGCTGGAGAAGAACTTGAGGGCGCGCTGCCAGCGGCGGGCGCGATAACCGGTCTCTTCCAGCAGTTCCCGCTTAGCCGCGGCCAGTTCGCTTTCGCCGGGGTCGATGCTGCCTGCCGGCAGTTCCCAGGTGTAGCCGCCGGTGGCGTGGCGATACTGCCGCTCCAGCAGCACGCGGGGCGAGCGCCGGCTGTCGTCCACCGCCAGGATCACGATGGAACCGGGATGGCGCACTACGTCCCGCCGGGCGCGGATCCCGCCGGGCTCCAGCACCCGCTCGCTGGTCACATAGAAGACCGGCCCGCGGAACACCGCCCGGGAGGAGAGCACCCGCGCCTTACGGCTCTTCTTCGGCATGTCGCCAATATAAGCTGACCACTGGCCACTGACCACTGGCCACTGTTATTCTCCCGCCGATGCCCCGCAAACCCACCATCGCGCTGGTCGGCGCCGGCAGAGTGGCGCAGGCGCTGGCTCCGGCGCTGCGCCGCGCCGGCTACCGCATAGCCGCCGTCGTTTCTCGTGACCGCCCCGCCTCGCTCCGTCGTGCCCGTGCACTCGCGCGGCGCGTAGGAAGCCGGGCCGTGGCCGGCGATGCTCCTATCCCGGGCGACATCCTCTGGTTGTGCGTGAGTGATGACGCCATCGCCTCCACCTCGCAGAGGTTGGCCTCGCGCTGGGAAGGGAAGTGGGCCCTGCACTCCAGTGGTGCGCTGACGAGCGACGCGTTGGCTCCTCTGCGAGAGCGCGGCGCGGCCTTGGCCTCCGTTCATCCCATGATGACGTTTGTCGCCGATGCTATCCCTGATTTGAGTGGGATCGTGTTTGCCGTCGAAGGCGATCCATCCGCTGTGCGCGAGGCCCGCCGGATCGTCGGTGAGATCGACGGCAGAGTATTCACCCTGCAGAAACGAAAGAAGGTCCTCTATCACATCATGGGCACGTTCTCGTCGCCCATGGTTGTCGCAACCGTGGTACTGGCGGAGCGAATGGCGAGAGCGGCGGGCATCCCGCGCAAGACGGTCGCCCATGCTCTTTGGCCAATTCTCCGCCAGACATGGGCTAACTGGGTGCTGCGAGGAGCTCGCGGCGCCTTCAGCGGCCCGCTGGCTCGTGGGGATGTGGACACGGTCCGAAAACACCTACGCACGCTCAAGGCATTTCCGGACGCCCGAGCCGCCTACCTCGCTTTGGCGCGCGCGGCCTTGCGCCATCTGCCGGCCAGAAATCGCAGGGAGCTGGCAAAGCTGTTGCGGTAGGGAAAGGGCTCAGCGCGAGCCGAACAGGTGGCCCAGCTTTTCTTTCTTGGTCTTGAGGTACTTCCTGGCGCGGGCGTGGGGCTCGACCTCGCAGGGCACCCGCTCCACCACCTTCACTCCGGCGCGCTCCAGCGCCGCCACCTTGTCGGGATTATTGGAGAGCAGGCGCACGCGCCGAACGCCCAGCGCCTTCAGGATCTCGGCGGGCAGCACGTACTCGCGCTGGTCGGCCTTGAAGCCCAGCTTCTCGTTGGCCTCGACCGTATCCATGCCGCGGTCCTGCAATTCGTAGGCCTGCAGCTTGGCCATCAGGCCGATGCCGCGGCCCTCCTGCTGCTCGTAGACGAGGACGCCGGCGCCGGCGGCGGCGATCATGGAGAGGGAGAGCTCGAGCTGCTGGCGGCAGTCGCAGCGCAGCGAGCCGAAGACATCGCCGGTCAGGCACTGCGAGTGGATGCGGACGAGCGCGGATTCGCCC
>DASPRL010000319.1 GCA_035624475.1 Terriglobales bacterium | reverse complement strand
TCTCGAGCTTGTAAGAGTTGCCACCCACGCTGACCGAGTCCAGCGTGAGTTGCAGCTTGGCGGCGCCCTTGAAGCGTCCGCGGGCCTTGGCGTCCACCACGGTGCCGGTGGCTTCCGAGCCCTCCGGGATGATCACCTTGCCGTCCACCGAGACCGGCTCGGCCACGGTGGCGGTGAAGGTGTCGCCGCTGTTGCTGATCTTCGAACCCACCGCCTGTCCCAGCTTGACGGTGATCACGGTGCCGGCAGGCACGGTGATGGGTTTGGCCATCAAGCGGTCCAGCATGCCGGGCTTGCTGGAGGCTGTGCTGGAAGTGCCGCCGCTGGAGCCGCCGCTCGCACCTCCGCCGGCAGCGCTCTGGTCCGCCGGGGACTTCGAGCCGCAGCCCACGGCCAGGATCAGGGAAAGACAGGCCATTCCCAGGCCTGCAAGACGGGTCCGCATAATTACCTCCATCCTCACCCAGAGCTTGTATCAGAGTCTTCCTGCAGGGCGCAAACCCCGAAAGGACAGTGGCCTGCCGGTTCCTCCTATTTCTTGCGGGGACCGTCGCCGGGAGCGGTGAGGGTGAAGTCCTTGGCCGGAGATTCGTCGGAGGGCGCAGGCTCGGCCTTCTCCTCCTTCTTCTGGAGGAACCTCTCGCGGTTGAGCAGGGGCCGCCCCAGGGAAGGGTTGTAGCTGGTCCACTCCGCCTCGGGCTCGCGGACGTAGTGGGCGCGCATGGCCTCGAGCTTGGAGTCCAGGTCGTCGAGGTAGTGCAGCGCCAGGGCCTCGGGGAACATGGGCAGCTTGGGCGAGCCGAACTCGTACTGGCCGTGGTGGCTGATGAGCAAGTGCTCGACCAGGGTCTTCAGCTCAGCGGGGAAGCCCGGCACCTGCTCGAGCTTGGCGTGCAGCATCTCCAGCTCGATGATCATGTGCCCCAGCAACTGCCCGCGCGTGGTGTAGGAGAACGAGCGGCTGTAGGCCAACTCGTGCAGCTTGCCGATGTCGTGCAGGAAGGCCCCGGTGAGCAGCAGGTCGCGGTCGAGCTGGGGATAGTTGCGGCAGATCAGGTCGCAGGAGCGGAAGAGCGAGACCACGTGGTCGAGCAGCCCGCCGATGTAGGCGTGGTGCAGGCTCTTGGCGGCGGGGGCGTTCTTGTAGGCGGCCGCGATCTCCGGGTCGTTCAGGAAGGCCTCGAGCAGCGCCTTCAGGTGCGGGTTCTGGAAGGAGGCGACGAACCCGGCCACGTCGCGCCAGAGTTCCTCCACGTCGCGCGGGCACTTGGGAAGGTAGTCGGCGTAGTCGATCTCCGACTCCTCCATGCGGCGCAGCTTGTGGATGGTGAGCTGGAAGCGGTTGTTGTACTTGTTGACCAGCCCCTTGACCTTGATGAAGTCGTCCTGGTCGCAGGCGCCGAGGGCGTCGGCGACGTTGTCCCACATCTTGGCCTCGATCTGCCCGGTGCGGTCGGCCAGGGTGAGGGCCAGGAAGAGTTCGCCGGTCTTGCGCGGCTTGATCTGCTTGGCGGCCACCACGAAGGACGAGGTGATGACCTTGTTCTCGTTGGCGGCGGCATCCTGGATGTAGAAGTCCTTCATGAGGGCCTGCCTGGGGCCCGCGCCGGCGGCGGCGGGACCACTCTCATCCTAACCCATCGCGGCGCGGAGAGCGGCCTAGAAGACCAGGAACTTCTTCTTCTTTTTCTTCTTGGCCTGGTCCTGGGCGGCGGTGTTGACGAAGACCGGCTTGGTCTCGTTGGGGCTGGCGCCCGAGTCCACGAAACCGGGCTTGATGTCGATGTAGGCCTCCTCGCGCAGCTTGGTGAGGTAGACGCGCACCGCCGGCGTGAGTTTCTGGTAGTAGATGGCGGTCTGCACCTTCTCCTCCACGTCTTTGAGCGGAGGCACGCCCGCCGGCGTGTGCTCGCTCACCTTCATCAGGATGTAGCCCTGCTTGGTGCGGACCACGTCGGAGACCTCGCCCGCCTTCATGGCAAAGATGACGTCTTCCAGCGACTTCACCATGGTGCCACGCTTGAAGTAGCCCAGGTCGCCGCCCTGGGGGGCCGAGTTGGCGTCGGCGGAGTACTTCTTGGCCAGCTCCTCGAAGGAGGCGCCCTTGTGGATCTGGTCGAGCAGGTCGTGGGCCTTCTTCTCGGCCGCGGCCAGGGTGGCGGCGTCGGGGTCCGCGCCTTCCGGCGCGCCCGCGGGCTGGGTGGAGACCAGGATCTCCTCCAGCCGCACCTGCTCCGGCTGCTCCATGTCCTTCTTGTGCTCCTCGTAGAACTTGCGGACCTCTTCCTGGGTGATCTGGATGTGGGAGCCGACCTCGCGCTGGATCACCTGCTGGGTGATGATGCCGTTGCGGATGTTCTGCTTGAAGTCCTCGTAGGAGACGCCTTCTTTCTCGGCGGCGCGCTGCAGGTCCTCCATGGTCTCCAGGTTGAGCTGCTTGCGGATCTCGTCCAGGCGCTTGATGAGTTCCGTGTCGCCGGTGATGCCCAGGTCCTTGCCCTTCTGCAGCAGCAGGTCCTGATCGATGAGGTCGCGCAGGACGTCTTTCTCCCGCTCCGGGTAGTGCCTGTCGGCTTCCGCCCCGTACTGCTGGCGCAGGTCGTTCATGAGCTGCTCCTGACCGTGCTGCAGGTCGGCGCGCGTGATGACGTCGCTGTTGATGTGCGCGATGATCTCCTGGATCACGGTGTCGGAGGCGAACAGGCAGGTGGAGATGACGATCAGGCAAAGGACGGGGACCCAATAGCGCTTCTTCATGGCACGGACCCTGGGCTTTCTCGTGGCGTTCCAGCTCCCACCACAGTCTGAGAGGAAGGAGATTCGGATATTTTACCTTTCCCGCCCCCGGCCCGCCAAGGGCGGAGGGCGGCCGTGCCGGCCGCCCCCGCCTATCGGACCATCGGGTCATCGAATCACCGGGCCGAGCCGGTTTTCATTGACCCGATGACCCGACGACCCGATGTATCATGGCCGCTCTCAGGAGGAAGGATGAAGCGCAAATCCTGGCTGTGGCTGTTGCTGCTGGCGGTGGCGCCGGCATGGGGCCAGGCGTCTCCGGCCTCGTCGTCCGGCCTGCTGCCCGCCGCCGGCCCCTACGACATCGCGCGCTACCTCAACATCCGCGCCGCCGGCGCGCCTGCCTATTCCCCGGGGAGCGACGACCTCGCCTTCCTCACCAACACCACCGGCACCAACCAGGTGTGGAAGACGCCGGCGCGCAACGGCTACCCCGAGCAGCTCACCTTCTTCGACGACCGCATCCAGGAGGTGCGCTGGTCGCCGCGCGGCGACGTCATTCTCTTCACCAAGGACCAGGGCGGCGACGAGCGCAGCCAGCTCTACCTCATGGACCCGGACGGGCAGACCATCCTTCCGCTCACCCACAATCCCAAGGCCATCTACCGCTTTGGCGACTTCTCCCGCGACGGGGCCTGGATCTGCTACTCCTCCAACGAGCGCGACCCGCGCTTCTTCGACGTCTACGTGATGGAGCTGGCCACGCGCCAGGCGCGCCGCCTGCTGGCCGGCGACGTCAACTACTCCGCCCTCTCCTTCTCCCCCGACGGCCGCTCCGTGCTGGTGGAGCGCGAGCACTCCAGCTACGACAACGACCTCTTCCTGCTCGACGTGCGCCGGGGCAGCGCCCAGCTCCTCACCCAGCACGCCGGCGACGCCGTCTACCGCGACTCGGTGTGGGACCCCGACGGCTCCGGCTTCTACCTGGCCTCCGACCAGGAGCGCGACCATCCCAACCTGGCCTTCTACGACCTGCGCCAGAAGGCGCTCACCTTCCTGGAGAACTCCAGCCTCGACCTGGACGAAGCCACCGGCATCGCCATGGACCGCAGCGGCACCCGCCTCTTCTACGCCTGGAACGACGCCGGGGCCTCGCTCATCCGCATCCGCGACCTCAAGGCCAACACCGTGGCGCTGTTCCGCAGCCTGCCGCGGGGCGTGGCCGGGCACGGCTCCTTCAACGGCGACGGCACGCGCGTAGCCTTCGCCTACTCCGCGCCCACCATGAACGGCGACATCTACGTGCTCGACCTGAAGGCCAACGAGGCGCGCCAAGTCACGCACTCCACCCGCGCCGGCATCCCCGACGCCAGCTTCGTCACGCCCGAGCTGGTGACCTACAGCTCTTTCGACGGCACCAAGGTCCCCGCGCTCTTCTACCTGCCGCCGGGCGCGCAGAAGGACGGCAAGCTGGCCGCCATCGTCAGCATCCACGGCGGGCCGGAAGGACAAGAGCGCCCGGCGTTCAACCCCGTCTACCAGTACTTCCTGAACCGCGGCTACGCGGTGCTGGCCCCTAACATCCGCGGCAGCGCCGGCTTTGGCCGCTCCTACATGCAGATGGACAACTACAAGAAGCGAGGGGACGCTATCCAGGACGCGGCCCTGACGGTGGAGTTCCTGAAGCAGAGCGGCTACGTGGACGCGCGCCGCATCGCGGTGATGGGCGGCAGCTACGGCGGCTTCATGGCGCTGGCCCAGGCCACCATGCATCCCGAACTGTGGGCGGCGACGGTGGACATCGTGGGCATCGCCAACTGGGCTACGTTTTTCCAGAACACGGGGCCGTGGCGGCGCGCCTTCCGCGTGGCCGAGTACGGCGACCCGGCCACCGATCCCGAGTTCATGGCCTCCATCTCGCCCATCCACTACGTGGACAAGATCCGGGCGCCGCTCTTCGTGATCGCGGGCGCCAACGATCCCCGCGTGCCCAAGGAAGAGGCCGACCAGATGGTGGCCAAGGTGAAGGAACGCGGCGTGCCGGTGGAGTACATCGCCTTTCCCGACGAAGGCCACGGCATGGCCAAGCGCAGCAACCGCATCCGGGGCTACACTGCCATCGCAGAGTTTCTCGATAAGTATGTGAAGAACGCGAAGTGAGGGGGCAAGTGTTCGGCAAGATCCTCCTGGGTGTCTGGGTTGTGTATTTCGTGTTCATGGCGTTCTTCATGGCCTTTCCCTTTGCTGTTGCGCGATTCCTCCGGCATGTGGAGCCGCTTGGACATGTCATTTACTGGCTCCCCTTCGTGTTGATGCCGATAACTCCCGTCTACATAGTTCTCTGGATTTACCGGGAGAGTAAGAGATCGCGGCCCCGTCCCGACGGGACGGAACGAAAGTAGCCCGGCACGAAGTGCCGGGTCAGCGATGAAGATTGAGCAAGTCCCGTCAGGGACGACTGAAGGATTCTCGCGTTTGTGCCGCCCC
>DASPRL010000318.1 GCA_035624475.1 Terriglobales bacterium | reverse complement strand
ATCTTCAGGATCTTGCCCCCGGCGATCTCCAGGACGGTGCCGCCCTTGTCTTCCGCGGCGCGCGTCTCCAGCCGCAGCCGCGACACCGCCGCGATCGAAGGCAATGCCTCGCCGCGGAAGCCCAGCGTGGCCACGCTCAGCAGGTCTTCCGCGTCCTTGATCTTGGAGGTGGAGTGGCGCTCGAAGGCCAGCATGGCGTCGTCGCGCACCATGCCGCTTCCGTCGTCGGTGACCTGGATGAGCTTTTTCCCGCCCGCTTCCACCTGCACGCGGACGCGGCGCGCGCCTGCGTCCAGCGCGTTCTCGAGCAGTTCCTTGACCACCGAGGCGGGGCGCTCCACCACCTCGCCCGCGGCGATCTTGTTGGCAACATGTTCCGGGAGAACGTGGATCTTGCCCATGGGAAGTCGATGGTCGTTAGTCGTTGGTCGTCAGCCTTCGGTCGTCGGCCAAGAACCTGCCACGGATTATCACGGATGCCCCACCCCTCTGTCATCCTGCCGATACGCGCGACAAGCATCCACCACAGAGACACAGAGACACGGACGGAGCCCGTGGGTCTTTGAAACCTTGAAACTCTGAAACCTTGAAACCTGTGATTGTCATCCCGAGCGAGCGCGACTGACCCTGAGCGCCAGCGAAGGGGAAAAGGAGCGCGCGGCGAGGGACCTGCAGTTCTCTGTCAAGAGGCGAAAACTACCCATTTCCCCCTACCCCGCTGAAAACGCGGACAATATATTCTTCGCCCGCGTGTCGGGTTTGCCCCCTCCGATTTGCTATTCTGAAACTAGAGAGCGACGACGACCCACAGCCGCCCCAGCCCGCAGGGGTGGTACCGGGTCACGAGAAACTAGAAACGAGAAACTAGAAACCGGTTTCGATCACCCGATCCCCCGATCACCGCGCGGCCTCCCGGCCGCTTTTTGCTTTCAATTACCCAATTACCCGATTCCCCAATCTACCAATGATCCAGCATCCCAAGCGCCGCGGCGAGTGGGTGGAATTGCAGTTCATGGCGCGCGCCGCCGCCCACGGCCTCACCGTCTGCAAGCCCTAGGGCGACTGTACGAGATACGATTTCGCGGTTGAGCACCAGGGCAGGTTTACCCGGGTGCAAGTGAAGTCAACTTCGAACTACTTTCAGAATCAGTATCAGTGCCGGTGCACGCCGCCGACGCGCCCCCGTGGATACCGATGCTACGAGATCGATTTCCTGGCCGCGTACATCGTGCCGGAAGAGGTTTGGTACATCATCCCGGTGTCGGTGGTGAGTAAGCTGAGGCGGTCGATTTCCTTGGCGCCGCACCGGGTCCACAAGTACAACCGCTATCTCGAAGCCTGGCATCTGCTGCGCAAATCACCCGATCACCCGATCACCCGATGTTCTTGATTGTCATCCCGAGCGCGCGCGAAGGAGCGCATGCGACCGAGCGCGAGCGAGGGATCTATGTTTTCCCGCGCGCGGCGCGTCCCTCGGTCCCGCGGCGGCTTCTGCCGTCCCTGGCGGGACTCGGGGGTTTCTTTGTGCGTGCCCACCCGGCACTTACGTGCCGGGCTGGATTCTGGCGTCGCTGCGCGACTCCGAACACAGGCTCCTTGTACCCGGAACGAACGGCCCAGTACAGGGGATTCACGCGCTGACGGGCCTCGCCGTCGCCACCTAAGCGCTCCCAGGGAAGAGTCCGAAGGACGTCAGAACCCAGCCCGGCACGTCAGTGCCGGGAAAAGCGCGGCGGAAGAAAAATGGAGTCCCGGCAGGGACGGCACCACCCAGTCCGAAGGACGTCAGAACCCAGTCCGGGACGTAAGTCCCGGGAAGGGTCGAGGCAACGACGCCGAGTCCCGCAGGGACGGCAGAACCGCCCGGCGCTTCACTTCTTCCTGATCTCGATGCCCAGCTCGCGCAACTGGGCGTCGCTGACAGGCGTGGGGGCGTCGACCATCAGGTCCACGGCGCGGGCGGTCTTCGGAAAAGGGATGACCTCGCGCAAGGACTCCGCCCCCGCCAGGATCATCACGATGCGGTCCAGGCCCAGGGCGATGCCGCCGTGCGGCGGCGTGCCGTACTCCAGCGCCTCCAGGAAGAAGCCGAAGCGCGAGCGCGCCTCTTCCTCGCTCATGCCCAGGGCGCGGAAGATGCGCCGCTGCACGTCCTGGCGGTGGATGCGGATGGAGCCCGAGCCCAGTTCCGTCCCGTTCAGCACCACGTCGTAGGCCAGCGAGCGCACCGCGCCCGGGTCGCTCTCCAGCTTGCCCGACTCCAGGTCCTGCTCGTGCGGCGAGGTGAAGGGATGGTGGGCGGCGGCCCAGCGCTTCCCTTCCTCGTCCCACTCGAACATGGGGAAGTCGGTGACCCAGAGGAAGCGGTAGGAGCCGGCGCTCTTGGGATCGCCCGCGAAGAACTGGTGGCGATCGGCGAAGCGCTGGCCGAGGGCGACGCGCAGCGCGCCCGCCGCCGTGTAGACGGCGTGGTCGTGCTGCTTGACCTCGGGCTTCACTCCGCCTTCGGAAGGATGCGCGGCGGGCTTGCCGTTGCCCGCGACCAGAACAATCAAGTCCTCCTGCCCAGCCGAGGTCGGCTGTGCCACACGGTCCCCGGCAGGCGCCGGCGAGGTCGCCTGTGCCACCATCTCGCGCACCCTGGCCGCGGCTTCGGGGAAGTTCTTCTCCAGGCGCTTGAAGTCCTCGAACAGTTTGGACGCGCCGCTCTTGTCGGCGAAGAGCGGCTTCAGGTCGTCGCGCTCCTTGCGCGAGAGTTCGCCCACCTTGGGGATGCGGATGGCCATCACCGGAAGCTGCGCGCTCACGCCCAGCTTCTCGAGGTCCGCGGGCGCGAAGGCCGAGCGCACGTCGGTCATCGCGGGCAGGCGCAGGTCGGGCTTGTCGCTTCCGTACTGGCGGATGGCCTGGTCGTAGCTCATGCGCGGGAAAGGCGGCTGGAGTTCGATGCCCGCGGCCTTCCACGCCGCCGAAAGGAATCCTTCCACCACCTCGAAGACGCGCTCGGGCTGGGGAAACGACATCTCCAGGTCGATCTGGGTGAACTCGGGCTGGCGGTCGGCGCGCAGGTCCTCGTCGCGGAAGCAGCGCACGATCTGGAAGTAGCGGTCGCAGCCGGAGATCATCAGGATCTGCTTGAAGAGTTGCGGCGACTGCGGCAGAGCGTAGAACGAGCCCGGCTGGACGCGGCTGGGCACCAGGTAGTCGCGCGCGCCCTCCGGGGTGGAGCGGGTCATGAAGGGCGTTTCGATCTCCAGGAACCCTTCCGCCGAGAGGTGCCGGCGGATGGCCAAGGCCACCCGGTGGCGCAGCTCCAGGTTCTGCTGCAGCGAGTCGCGGC
>DASPRL010000317.1 GCA_035624475.1 Terriglobales bacterium | reverse complement strand
GTATTCTCTTCCCCGCTCGAGTGCTGGCGGCCCTTCCGGGGTCGGCCCCTCTCGATGTGAAGGTTGGTTCCATAGACCTCCCGTCTGCCACGATCGTTGAAGCGCTGCGCGAGCTGCGCATGAAAGCGGGGCCCGACAAAGTGTTCTTTACGGTAGAGGTCGTCCCTTTCAAGACGGGCCCTGAAAGGAACCTGAGACTCCACCTGACACGGTCGACGGTAGGGGGAGTGCTGAGATCTATTATCCGTCAGGATCCTCGATACGACTTCGAGGTACTCGACTCGAAGCTGGTCCACGTATTCCCGCGAACCGCCAAGCAGAACGCCGAGGACCTCTTGAACACCCCAGTTCGCAACCTGCGTTTGTCCGCTCCCTATGACATCCTGCTGCAGTATCCCCAATACCATGTGCCGGAACTTCAGATCCGCATGTTTCCGAGAGGATCGGGCCCTGGAAGTATGCTGAGCAGTGGAGATGCTCCCGCAATCGAGGTCACGCTCGCCACTGGGACAGTGCGCGATGTATTGAATCTCGTAGCGCAAAAGAGCGAACGACTAAAGAACACAACCCCTAAGGGGTGGATTTACTGTTTTCGGGTCGACCCTTCGCTGTCTCTGGGCGGGCAACCCTCGTGGCAGGTGTTCTAGCGACAGGACGCGGTGAACAGTAAGTGCGATCCCAACGGCAACCTGATCGAGCACACGGTGGACGGCGCGGTGACCCGCTTCGAGTACGATGCCCTGAACCGGCTGGTGGCGGTGCTCACCCCCGACAACCAGCGGCTCACCTACAGCTACGAGCCCGGGGAGGAGTCCATCGTGGAGGGCTACGAGCACAGCCATGCGTCGGTGGCCGACCTGCGCGATACGCAGGAATCCAAAGGAAAATGACCCCTGCCTCGGCTGCTTGACATCCCAGCGTCCCCCGTTTATATTCGCTGTATGTTCGCCTAGGCGGAGGAGTGCGCCCGCGCCAGTCGGCACCTCCGGAACGCGTAAGTCCATTGTTTGACGGATTTTACGTGTAAGTTCTTTGGATCCACGGATCGTCACGGATCTCCCTCTGTAACCTCATGATTCTATTAGCGGCCAGGGAGGGGGGAGGGGTATCCCTTCGGGCGACTGGGTCATCGGGTGAGCGGGTGATTGAACCCGGTCCCCACCTTCGTCCAGGTACCAAAGTACATTGTCCGGATTCCACGCCCGGAGCGTGCTTCGGTTACCTTGTGGGTACCATGGTCACCAGGCATACTGCACCCACCTACCACAGAACCTGGGAGACGGGGGTTGGGATTGGTAACGAGGGTCACCGATTCCAACCCTTTCTAATTTCCCCTCGAACTTCCCCAGGTAACCCCCAAGCCTTTGCCCAGCCTCTAATTAGCGTGTATCCTCACTGCGAGTCAGTGAGACCGCAATCCCGCCATACAAGCGTGCGCCACGCCCGTTGATGGGCGTAACCGGTTGTCAATGAAGGAGATAGCAATGAACAGAGTTTGGGTCGCAGGGCTGGTGATGGCTCTGAGTGCGGTAGCCTGGGCGGGCGAGACCCGCGATCGCGACATCCAGCGCATCCACCATGCCGCCGTGATCCTGGACGAGATCATGGCTGCCCCCGATAAGGGCATCCCGGAGGAGATCCTGAACGACGCCAAGTGCGTGGCCGTGGTCCCGGCCATGATGAAGGGCGGCTTCATCGTGGGAGGTGAGTACGGCAAGGGCGTGGCCTCCTGCCGCACCCAGAACGGGTGGAGCGCCCCCGCCTTCTTCCAGGTGGCCGGGGGCAGTTTCGGACTGCAGATCGGCGGCCAGGAAGCCGACCTGGTGCTCATCATCATGAATGACCACGGAATGCAGCATCTGCTCTCCAGCAAGTTCAAGCTGGGAGCCAACGCCTCGGCGGCGGCCGGGCCGGTGGGGCGGCACGCCGAGGCCGACACCGACTGGCGGATGCGCGCCGAGGTGCTGACCTACTCGCGCGCCCGCGGCGTCTTTGCCGGCATCTCCCTCAACGGCGACGAGATCAACCAGAACAAGGACGACACCCGCGCCTTCTACGGGCGCATGGTGCCTTTCCGCACCATCCTGACGGGAAAGATCGCGAGCCCGGCGGAGGCGGAGCCCTTCCTGAGCACGCTCAACAAGTACGCGCCCGCGGGCCGCGTCACCCCGCCCAAGGCGGCGGAGAGCCAGCCCAAGGGCCCGTCCAGCCAGCCGAAATGACAAGGCTGGCCCCAAGCGGCTCTCACGACAACTCGAAGCCCACGAAGGGAGCGTAGGCGAGGGCGGGGACGCCCTCCACACGGCCGGCGAGACGCCGGCGTACCGTCATGCGCCACGGGATCGAGTACGCACCGGTGTGGCTGGTGGTGAAGGCGATGGGGGCGCTCCCGCGCCCGCTGGCTCGCGCCCTGGGCATCAGCCTGGGCGGGCTGGTGTACTGCCTGCACCGGCGGCTGCGGCGCGTGGGCCGGCGCAACCTGGAGATCGCCTTCCCGGAAAAGTCTCCCAAGGAGCGCCGGCGCATCCTGCGCGGCGTCTTCCGCGGCCTGGGGCGTCAGCTCGCCGAGGTCTGCCTCTTTCCCCGCTACACCCGGCAGAACGCCGGGCGGGTGGTGATCTACGACGGCTTCGAGAACTTCGAGGCCGCCCGCCGCCGCGGCCAGGGCGTGCTCTTCCTCACCGCCCACCTGGGGGCGTGGGAGGTGGGCTCCTTCTTCCACTCGCTGATGGGGAACCCGCTGCGCATCGTGGTGCGGCCGCTGGACAATCCCTATCTCAACCGCATGGCCGACCGCTACCGCACCCTGCACGGCAACTCGCTGTTCGGCAAGCAGGACTTCGCGCGCGGGCTGCTGGAGGCCATGAAGGCGGGCGAGACCGTGGGCATCCTCATGGACCAGAACATGAGCCCGCCGCAGGGAGTGTTCGTGCCCTTCTTCGGCCACCTGGCCTGCACCGCCAGCGGGCTGGCCAAGGTGGCGCAGCGCACCGGCGCGGCCGTGGTCCCGGGTTTCACCGTGTGGGACGCGGGATTGCGCAAGTACCGCGTGCACTTCGCGCCCGCGCTGGAGCTGGCGCGCACGGGCGACGAAGAGGCCGACGCCCTGGCCAACACCGCCGCCTTCACTCGCGTGATCGAGGAGTACGTGCGCCGCTATCCCGAGCAGTGGCTGTGGGTGCACCGGCGCTGGAAGACGCGTCCGGAGGGCGAGCCCTCGCTGTATTGATTTAGAATCCGGCCCAAGGAGGCCGGCCGATGGCCTTGGTGGTGGTGGGCGGGCACACGCGCAGCGTGGGCAAGACCAGCGTGGTCGCAGGGCTGATCGCGGCGCTCGCGGAGCGCCGCTGGCTGGCCATCAAGATCACGCAGTTCGGACACGGGGTGTGCGCGGTCAACGGCGAGAATTGCGACTGCGCTCCCCAGGACCACGGCTGGGCCATCAGCGAGGAGCAGGACCGCTCCGGCAAGAGCGACAGTGCGCGCTTCCTGGCGGCGGGAGCGGCGCGCGCGCTGTGGGTGCGCACCAAGCAGGGCATGCTGGCCGAAGCCATGCCCGGGCTGCGGCAGGAGCTGGCGGGCGCGCAGAACGTGATCCTCGAGTCCAACAGCGTGCTGCGCTTCCTGCGCCCCGACCTCTATCTTCCCGTGCTCGATCCCGCCACCGCCGACTTCAAAGAGACCGCGCGCGAGTTTCTGGACCGGGCCTCGGCGGTGGTGCTGCATCCGCCGCCCCCCGCGGGCTTCGCCTGGGACGGGGTTTCGCTCAAGCCCGTGGCCGGACGGCCCATCTTCTACATCCGTCCACCGCAGTACGTGACGCCGGAACTGGTGGAGTTCGTGCGGGGGCGGCTGGCGCTGCTGGAAACGAAATAGCAGTTTCTAGTTTCTCGTTCCTGGTTCCTAGAAACGCGGTGCGGGCGCCTCGCTTGTTCCTCGCTGGCGCTGCGGGCGCGCTCGGCGCCGGTTTTTCCTCGCACCGGAAGGGCACGACCAAAGTCGTGCCCTTCCGGTAGATAGTCAGAAACTAGAAACGGGAAACGAGAAACTGCTCTACGGTCCCGTGACCGGCGGAGTGGAGGGGGGCTCCTTGGTTTCCTTGGGCGGAGCTTCGGGCGGAGGCAGGGCGGCGCCGGGCTGCGGTCCGAAGCGCTGCTCGGTGGGACCGCGGCGCAGGGCCTTGAGGATCTCGTCGCGGTCGCGCCCGGCGTAGTCGCGGGCGAAGCGGGTGAGGGCGATGGAGAGGATGTCGGAGTGGTGCAGGTTCTTGAACTCGCGGAAGCGCGTCAAGTCCAGCCACAGCCGGTGCACCAGGTGGACGTCTTCGGGTTTGAGGTGGGGAGTGTGGGGCCCGATGGTGAAGGTGTCCACGTGGCCGTCGGGATGCACCACCTGAAAGAGGAACTGGCGCTTGGGCTCGGGGGCAGCCTCCCAGGCGCGCCCCAGCAGGAAGGATTGCTCCGGGGCCGTCATCTTGGCGGAGAGGCCGGCCACCACGGTGGAGGATTCCAGGGTATTGGCGGCCTGGGCGATGGCCGACCAGATGTCGGCCGCCGGCACGACCAGCAGGGAGATGCGACGGCCCACGCTTTCGGCGATGGCCACGGCGCGGGTGAACAGCGTCTGCTCGTAGTCGCTGAAGATCTGCTCCATGGCCAATTCGTAGCCGCCGGCGCCCAGGCGGGTGATGCGCGCGGTGAGCACCACCACGTCCTGCTCCTTGGTGTCCACGCGCTCCAGCGCCCAGCGCAGGTGGCCGAGGTTGTTGTAATCGCGGATAGGCACCAGCACGTTGCCGGCACGGATGCCCACGCTCTCGCGGTCGACCCGGTCCTGGTGCATGAGGTGGAACTGGTCCTGCATCTGCTGTTCCACGTGGGCGAGCTTGTGCTTGTTGATCCTCTCCGAGACGGTGAAGACCACGAAAAACACCGCCGAGAAGATGAGCCCGCTGATGGTGGCCACCGACTTGGTCAGCAGGTTGACGATGGCGGTGGAGAGCAGCACCAGGGTCACGCTGACCAGGCCGATGGGAAGCTCGTGCCCGCCCAGTCGCAGGTTGGGCGGCACCTTCCAGCCGCGCTCGCCCTTGTACTTGAAGCGGAGCACCAGCATGGAGAGGCTCTTGAAGACGAAGCTCCAGATCACGCCGAAGGCGTAGGCCTCGCCCAGCAGGTAGACGTCGCCGCGGCTGGCGAGGATGGTGAAGAGCTGCAGCCCTACGATCAGGTTGATGATGCGGTAGCTGGTGCCATAGCGGGGATGAGGGTGGCGGAACCAGTCGGTCAGCACCCCGTCCTCCGAGACCCGGTTGAGCACGCCGTTGGAGCCCACGATGGCGGTGTTGACCGCGCCCGAAAGGATCAGGAAGCCCACCACCACCACGAAGATGCGGAAGATCAGCCGCA
This sequence comes from Terriglobales bacterium, assembly GCA_035624475.1. Classification (NCBI taxonomy): domain Bacteria; kingdom Pseudomonadati; phylum Acidobacteriota; class Terriglobia; order Terriglobales; species Terriglobales bacterium. The sequence continues at coordinate 22,555 of DASPRL010000317.1, read as the reverse complement.
GCAGTTGCGGGCCCGCCATGTACATGGCCAGGCCGGCGATGAGGTTGTCCTTGTAGACGGGGACGCGCACCGCGTCGGGAATGAGCATCACCGCCAGCAGGGAAACCACCCCGGTGAAGACGAAGCTGTAGATCCCGATGACGATGGCGGTACGCTTCAGGTTGTCGAGCTTGGGATGCTTGATCTCGCGGTAGACCTGGGCCAGCGACTCCTCGCCGCTCATGGCCAGCACCGAGTGCCCGAAGGCCATGATGATGCCGAAGACCCCGAACATCTGCGCCAGCCGCCCGGGGATGGTGGTGGACTTGAGGAAGCCCAGGGCCTCGTCGCTGAAGTGCAGGTTGGCGGGCACGGGCCAGGGCGGCAGGTGGTAGGCGCCGCGATGGACGATCAGCGTGAGCGCCGACCAACCCAGCATCAGCACCACCATCACGGTGGTGATCTGCATCACCCACATGGCCTTCTCGCTGGATTCCTCGATGCCCTTGGTGTTCAGCCACCAGTAGTAAAGGGTGACCGCCACGGCGAACAGCGCGGCAGTGGCGTTGACGTTGACCTGGGGGACGCCGTGGAAGAGGGCGTGCACGGCGCGGGGAAGCCAGCCATGGGCATCGGCGGCCGCGAACAATTCGTTGATCAGCCCGGCGATGTACTGGCCGGCGGAGACACCGGAGATGGGCCCGGTGAGGATGTAGTCGAACATCAGGGCGGAGACGCTGATCTTGGCGGCGGTGCCGCCCAGGGCCTCCTTGACCACGCGGTAGACGCCGCCACGCACGAACATGGAGCAGCTCTCCACGTACACGGCGCGCACCCCGAAGGCGAACATCATCACTCCCAGCACGAACCAGGGAGCAGCCTTGCCCACCGCCTGCTCGGCGATGCCGCCTGCGTAGAAGGCGGAGGAGCCCAGGTCGTTGAGGATGATGGCCGCCGCCCGCCAGAAGGAGATGAAGGTCAGCATCACCGTACTGGCCACCACGATGCGGACCCGGTTCGAAGTCGGCGGCGGGGCGTTCGTGGAGGAAGCCATAGGGTGAGAGCGCTTATTCCTCGATGATCTGGGTCTCCATGCCGGGAGCCGGGCGATCGCGCTTGAAGATGGTCTCCAGGTCCTCGATGGCGGTGAGCAGGAGCACGATCAGGGTCCCGGCCCAGCCGGCCGCGAACATGACCTCGAGCACGCGAATCAGCGCTGGGAACAGGAAGTCCATAGTCCGCCCGGTATTGTAAAGGATACCGCCGTGGCCACGCCCGCTTTCCCGGCAGCCGGGGTTTGTTACACTCTGCCGGTGCGGCGCATCCCTCTCGGTAGCTGGCTGCTGGCGGCGGTGTCAGGCGTGCTCCAGGTCCTGATCTTCCCCACGCCCAGTCTCTACTTTCTTTCTTGGATCGCGGTGGCGCCGCTGCTGGTGGCCATCCTGGGACCGCGGCCGTCGGCCGCGCCGGGCGAAAACGCCGCTCCCTCGCTCCTGCGCGGCTTCCTGCTGGGCTTCGTGTGCGGACTGATCTTCTGCGCCGGCAATTGCTACTGGATCTACTACAGCATGACGGTGTACGGGCGGCTGTCGCCGGCCGCGGGGGCGGGGGTGCTGGTGCTGCTGTGCGTGGCCTCAGCGGCCACCGACCGCGGCGTCTTCGGTCTCTGCCTGGCGTGGGTGGCGCGGCGGGGCGGCCAGCGCCGCGCCCTGGTGCTGGCGCCCTTCCTGTGGGTGGCGGTGGAACTGGGCCGGGAGCGCCTGGTCGGCTTTCCCTGGGACCTGCTGGGCTACAGCCAGGTGGACAACATCCCGCTGGCGCGCATCGCCAGCCTGACCGGGGTGTGGGGGATCGCCTTCGAGCTGGTGCTGGTGAACGCCGCCTTCGCCGCCGCCTGGTACCTCCCGCCGCCGCGGCGGGGAAGGATGGTAGCGGCCTCGCTGCTGGCGGCGCTGGTGCTGCAGGCGGGGGTGCTGGTCAAGGCACCGGCGTTGCCCGCCACCCACACCGCGCGGCTGGTGCAGCCCGACATCCCCATCCTCGATCCCGTGCAGTGGACGGAGCAGCGCTTCGGGGGGACGCTGACGCAGATGGCGGCGCTCAGCCTGCCGGCGCACGGCATGGCCCATCCCGACCTGATCGTGTGGCCGGAGTCGCCCGCGCCCTTCTGGGACAACGATGGGCGCTTCCGCGGCCTGACCGGGCAGGTGGCGATGCAGGCGCAGGCGTGGATGGTGGTGGGAGAGCTGGGCCTGGGGCCGGATCCCGCCGGCGGCAACCTGCCGCTGATGTTCAACTCCGCTGCTCTGGTCGCGCCGCGAGGAGAGTGGGCGGGCCGCTACGACAAGATCCACCTGGTGCCCTGGGGCGAATACGTTCCGGCGAAGGACCTGTTCTCCTTCGCCAGCAAGCTGACCAAGGAGTCCGGCGATTTCACCCCCGGCCGCCGCCGCCTGCTGCTGGAGGCGGGCGGGCAGCGCCTGGGAACATTCATCTGCTACGAGTCCATCTTTCCCGACGAGGTGCGGCAGTTCGCGGCCCAGGGGGCGCAGGTCTTCGTCAACATCTCCAACGACGGCTGGTTCGGGCCCGGCAGCGCTCCCGGGCAGCATCTCAACATGGCGCGGATGCGCGCCATCGAGAACGGGCGCTGGCTGCTGCGCGACACCAACAGCGGCATCACCGCCTCCATCGATCCCCTGGGGCGAGTGGTGGACCGCGCCCCGCGCGGGGTGGCCGCCTGGCTCGATGCCCCCTACGCCCTGGTCCCGGAGACCACCTTCTACACCCGCCACGGCGACTGGTTCCCCTGGCTGTGTGCGATAATTTCCCTGGGCGCGCTGCTGTTCAGCTTTCCACTTCCCAGGCGCGCTCCCCGGAACTGACCATGCTGGAGCAGGTCGAAGAACTCGAGCGCGAGTACGCGGGCGTGCGCGACAAGGCGCGCGACCTCCGGGAGTACCTTTGACCCGCCCCGCCTTCGCCAGCAGCTAGCCGAGATCGAGAAGAAGATCGCCGACCCCGGGCTGTGGTCGAACCCCGCCCAGTCGCAGCAGATCATGCGCGAGCGCAAGCGGCTGGACGAGGCCCTGACAACGGAAAAGGACCTGGAGCGGCGCACCAGCGACATCGCCACGCTCTTCGAGCTGGCGCGCGAGGGCGAAGAGGTCACCGCCGAGCTGCGCCGCGAGATCGCGGAATTGCGCGAGCGCGTGGAGAAGCTCGAGACCCAGACCCTGCTCTGCGGCGAGAACGACGCCCGCAACGCCATCGTCACCATCCATCCCGGGGCGGGGGGCACCGAGTCGCAGGACTGGGCGGAGATGCTGCTGCGCATGTACCTGCGCTGGGCCGAGCGCCAGGGCTTTCCCACCGTGCTCAACGACTACCAGGCGGGGGAGGAGGCGGGACTGAAGTCCGCCACCTTCAGCGTGGCCGGGGCCTATGCCTACGGCCTGCTGACCAGCGAGATCGGAGTGCACCGGCTGGTGCGCATCTCGCCCTTCGACCAGGCACAGCGGCGGCATACGTCGTTCGCCAGCGTCTTCGTCTCGCCCGAGATCGACGACGACATCAAGATCGAGATCAAGCCGGAGGAACTGCGCATCGACACCTACCGCTCGGGCGGGCGCGGCGGCCAGCACGTGAACACCACCGACTCGGCGGTGCGGCTCACGCATTTGCCCACCAACATCGTGGTCTGCTGCCAGAACGAGCGCTCGCAGCACAAGAACAAGGAGCGCGCCATGAAGATCCTGCGCTCCAAGCTCTACGAGTACGAGCTGGAAAAGAAGATGGAGGCCACGCGCAAGGTGGAGGAGTCGAAGCTGGATATCGATTTCGGGTCGCAGATCCGCAGCTACGTGCTGCATCCCTACCGCATGGTCAAGGACCACCGCACCAAGGCCGAGACCGGAGACGTGGACCGGGTGCTGGACGGCGATCTGGACCTGTTCATCCGCGCGTACCTGCTGGCGAGGCGGGCGGAAGGGAAGTAACCGACGAAGGTTTCAGGGTTTCAGAGTTTCAAGGTTTCAAAGACGAGAGCGGCCTTCCTTGAAACATTGAAAATGAAACTTTGAAACCTAACGCTTTGCCAGCATGAGCCACGCGGCCAACGCCGCCAGCTTTTCGTCCTGGCGCCAGGGCGGGCCCAGGTCGCGGCCCATCTGGCCGGCGCGCCGTCGCAACGTCTTTGCCTGAAGACGCAACGCGGCCGCGGCCTGGGCCACGATCTCGCGCTCCTTCACACCCGTGACCTTCACGCGGGAGCGTCGGCAGGCGCGTCGCATGGCCTCGCGGAAGAAGAGGCCCTCGGCGGTGTGGATCCTGGGATGCGAAGCCAGGATAGCGGCCAGTGGCCCGACCTCCCGGCCCGCTGCGAGCAGGATGCAGGCGCGGCCCGGCTGCAGGCCCTTCGCGCGCAACTCGGCGACGATCCCGCGCAGCGCCCGCCGCGCCAGGCCGTTCGTCGAAGCGGCACAGCGGCGCACCAGCCTCTCCGCCTGCTTCAGACTCAGCTTCTCGGCGGCGTGGTAGGGCTGCTTGGAGCCGGGGATGGCGGGGTCGGCGATGACCACGGTCTTGCGGAGCACCACCTGCGGCGCCTTAACCGGTCCGGCGACCGCGACCACCGCCGCCCATCCCGAGTGCACGCGAAACCCCAAGCCGGCGATGGCTGCCGCCTTCACGGCATCTTGACCATGAACTGCCCGCAGACCTCGAGCGCCGAGAGCACGTGGGTGACGCCCAGCAATTCGCGCACCCGCTGGTTGAAGTTGATGAGGCGCAACTCGCAGCCGGCCTTCTGGGCGGAGACGTAGAGGCGCACCACCGTGCCGATGCCCGAGCTGTCGAGGTAGGCGAGGTCGGTGAAGTCGAGGACGATCTTCTTGCGTTGGGGGATGAGGGGCTTGACCTCGGCGATGAGCGATTCGACCACATCGCGAGTGAGGCGGCCGTAGCAGCGCACCAGCGCCGCCTCGGGAGTCTGCTGGGTGCGCAGTTGCAGGCAGGGCCCGGCCGGGTCCGGCAGATTCAGCTTCATGGTTTTCCGTAGTGTCCGAAAGAATCCAAAACCGGTGTGCGCTAGTTTCGCGTTTCAGGTTTCGAGTTTCAAGCGAAAACGGAGCGGGAAACCTTGCAACCCGGCGCCGCCTCCGTATACTTTGTGCGTCCCATGGAAGCCGGGAAGGTCAAGTCCGAGAGCCCCGCGGGGGTCATGCTGGGAGAGCGCTTCGACGAAGCGATGCAGTACGCCTCCCGCCTGCACCAGCGGCAGCGGCGCAAGGGCACCGCAGTCCCCTACCTCGCCCACCTGATGAGCGTGGCGGCGCTGGTGCTGGAGCACGGCGGCGACGAGGACATGGCGGTGGCGGCGCTGCTGCACGACGCGGTGGAGGACCAGGGCGGCAAGCCGGTGCTGGAGGAGATCCGGCGGCGCTTCGGCGAGCGCGTGGCGGGCATCGTGGCCGGCTGCACCGACGCCGACACCCTCCCCAAGCCTCCCTGGCGGCAGCGCAAGGAGGAGTACATCGCGCACGTGCGGCACGCGCCCGCGGACGTATCCCTGGTTTCGGCGGCCGACAAGCTGCACAACGCGCGCACCGTCCTGGCCGACTACCGCCGCCACGGCGAGGCGCTGTGGGGGCGCTTCCAGGGAGGCCGCGAGGGCACGCTCTGGTACTATCGCGCGCTGGTTGAAACTTTCCGGCAGGCGGGCAACAATCCTCTGGTAGAAGAACTGGAGCGGGTGGTGAGCGAGCTGGAAAGCCTGGCGCAGAAGGAGGGGACGGCGCATGGCGCGCATGATTGATCTGATCCGGCAGTCGCAGGCGCCCGCCAACGTGATGCGCGCCGCCTCCAAGGGGGCGCTCAGCGTGCCTCCCGCCGAAATGATCGAGATCCTGGTCTACCTCACCACCCATCCCCTGTTCGCGGAGCAGGCCCGCATGACCCTGGCGGGCTGGGACGAAGCCAGCTCGCTGGCCGCCTGCCGCGATCCCCAGAGTCCGCGCGAGGTGCTGGACTACTTCGCGGCGCCCGCCAACCGCCGTCCCAGGCTGATGCCGGCCCTGCTGGAGAATGCCGCGGTGCCGGAGGCGGCGCTGATGGAGATGGCGCAGACGGCCTCGCGCGAATTGGTGGACATGATGCTGGCCAGCGCGCGGGTCCAGAAGTCGCCCCATATCCTGCACGCCCTGGGCACTAACATCCACCTCACGCCGGAGGAGGCCGCGCAGCTCAAGGCGGCACTGGCGGCGCTGGGCGAGCAGACCATGAAGATCCCCGCCCACGAAGAGGTGGGCGAGGAAGGCAAGACGCAGTACGAGCTGGAGCACGCCGCCGAGATCGCCGCCGAGGAGGGCAAGCCTTTCGAGCTGGTGGGGGGCGCCCTGGACGACGAGGAGACCCGGGCAGCGGCGGCCGCGCTGCAGATCGACCCCGCGGCCACGGACGCGGCGGCCGGGCCCGCCGCCGTGGACGAGAAGACGCTGAAGATGCGCCAGGCCGAAGCCGACAGCCGCGAGCGCCTCTCCCCCCTGCAGAAGATCTCACGCCTCACCGTGGGCGAGCGCGTGCAACTGGCCATGCGCGGCAACAAGGAAGAGCGCTTCATCCTGGTCCGCGACGGCTCCAAGGTGGTGTCGTCGGCGGTGCTGCAGTCCCCCAAGGTGAGCGACGGCGAGATCGAGACCTTCGCCGGCATGAAGAACGTGCAGGAAAGCGTGCTGCGCGACATCGCCCGCACCAAGAAGTTCATGAAGAACTACGGTGTGGTGCGCGCCCTGGCCAACAATCCCCGCTGCCCCCTCGACCTCTCCCTGGGCCTGATGGGCCACCTGCTGGTCAACGACCTGAAGGCCCTCTCCATGAACAAGAACATCCCCGACACCCTGCGCAAGCTGGCCACCAAGAGGTTCAAGGAAAAGTCGGCGCCCCCGGGAGCCAAGAGGGAATAGCGCCCGCTACTTCTGCCGGTGGAAGACCAGGGTCTTGGCGAAGACGGCCGGGTCCGTCGCGTACTTCTGCAGGAAGTCGCGCAGGCGCGCCGGGGTCCCGGTCAGCACCAGGAAGTCGTCGTCCACCACGGTATAGTCCGGCGCCGCCTTGTGCTTCTCGATGCTCTCCTTCAGCCGGTCGTAATCCAGGCGGGCGAGCGTGAGCGTGTCCCCGTCGCGCGAGACTTTCCAGAAACTGTGGGTGGGGGCCAGGTGCGCGGAAGCTGCCAGGGGTAACTGGAACTGGTCCCACTGCTCGATCCACACGTCGAGGTAGCGCTGGCTGCCGACCTGCACCAGGGCGCCGCGCAGTTCGGTGGTCTTGCCGTCCTCGGTGTACTTCAGTGAGTACCGGTTGTCCCCTTGGTCGGCGATGGCCAGGGAGGCGGGCTTGTCGTCGGCGCCTTTGTCCGTCTGCCAGGTGCCCAGCAGGGCCGGGTCGGTGGCAGCGGGCGGCACGGCTTTGTCGTAGATGGGGTGCAGCGACTCCACGAAGCATCCCGTCAGCAGCAGGCCGGCCAGCAGGGCGGGGGCGGTGACACGAAGCAGCAAGCGGAGGGCCTTCATAGCAACCTCCTGATCCAAAGCAGTATATCCCCGACGGTGGGGAACGGCGGCGCGAGGCCCTAGGCATCGTGGCGGCGCTTCTATAGAATAGCCTACCGCCCGCTGCGGCTCCGCGGACCCGGCCATGCCCTCCGCCTTTACCCAGGCCGACCCGATCGGCGAGATGCTGAAGAGAGCCAAGACCATCGCCGTGGTCGGGCTCTCTTCCAGCCCGCTGCGTCCCAGCTACGGCGTGGCCGCCTACCTGCAGCAGCAGGGGTACCGCATCATTCCCGTGAATCCCAACATCCGCGGGGCACTGGGCGAGAAAGCGTGGCCTTCGCTCGGGGACGCGCCGGAGAAGATCGACATCGTGAACGTCTTCCGCCGGCCCCAGTTCGTCCCCGAGGTGGTGGACGCCGCCATCCGGCTGCAGGTGCCCTGCGTCTGGATGCAGGAGGACGTGGTGCACGACGAGGCGGCGGAGAAGGCGCGCCGCGCCGGCATCTTCGTGGTCATGGACCGCTGCATCCTGAAGGAACACCGGGCGCGCTTCCGGTAGGTCCCTCCCTTACTCCGTGTCTCCGTGCTTCCGCGGTGAGTCCTTGCCGCGCAGCTTGCGGATCTCTTCCAGGCGCTTGCGGATACGCTCTTCGACGCCTTCGCTGGTCGGATGATAGTAGCGGCGCCCGCGCAGGTTGTCGGGCAGGCACTCCATGTCGGCCACCTTCTCTTCCAGATCGTGGGCGTACTGGTAGCCCTTGCCGTAGCCCAGGCCCTTCATGAGCGCGGTGGGTGCGTTGCGGATGTGCAGGGGGACGGGCTCGGCGGCGGTCTGCTCCACGTCCTGCTGCACCTTCCCGTAGGCGGTGTAGAGGGCGTTGGACTTGGGCGCGAGCGAGAGATAGACGACGGCCTCGGCCAGCGCCAGGTTGCCTTCGGGCATGCCGATGAAGTCCACGGCATCGCGCGCCGCCATGGTGAGGGCCAGGGCCTGGGGGTCGGCCAGGCCGATGTCTTCCACCGCCATGCGCACCACGCGGCGGGCGACGTAGAGCGGGTCTTCGCCTGCCTCGAGCATCCTGCCCAGCCAGTAGAGGGCGGCGTCGGGATCGGAGTTGCGCACCGACTTGTGCAGCGCGGAGATGAGGTTGTAGTGCTCTTCGCCGGCCTTGTCGTAGAGCAGGACGCGGCGCTGCAGGGCGTCGTGCACGATCTGGTCGGTGATCTCCCTGCCGGACTGGGCCAGCGCGGTATTGGCGGCGACCTCGAGCACGTTGTAGGCGGAACGCGCATCGCCGCTCGCGTAGGCGGCGATCTTGCGCAGCACGTCGTCGGCGACGGTGACCGGGGTCTGCCCCAGGCCGCGCTCCTTGTCCTCGAGCGCGCGCCGCAGCAGGGCGACGATCTGCTCCTCGCTGAGCGGGTTGAGCACATAGACGCGGCAGCGCGAGAGCAGCGCCCCGATGATCTCGAAGGAAGGGTTCTCGGTGGTCGCCCCGATCAGCCGGATGTTGCCCCTCTCCACGTGCGGCAGGAAGGCGTCCTGCTGGGCCTTGTTGAAGCGGTGGATCTCGTCGATGAAGACGATGGTGCGGGTGCCGTACTGGCGCGCCTTCTCGGCGTCGGCCATGACCTGCTTGATCTCCTTGATGCCCGAGAGCACGGCGGAGAACTCGATGAACTCGGAGCGGGTCATGCGCGCGATGATCTTGGCGAGCGTGGTCTTGCCCACTCCCGGCGGCCCCCAGAAGAGCAGGGAGCCGGGATCGTCGCGCTCGATCTGCAGGCGCAGCGCCTTGCCCGGGGCGAGGATGTGCTCCTGCCCGACGAACTCCTCCAGGGTGCGCGGGCGCATGCGGTCGGCCAGCGGGCGGCTGCGGTCCACGCCCTCGGGGCTCGGAGTTGGCTGGAAGAGGCTCAATGCTTTTTCACCACGAGAGGCACAGAGACACAGAGGAATGCAGAATGCAGAATTGAGAATGAAGAATGAAAGGCCCACGTTGCGCTGTCATTCTGCATTCTCCATTCTTCATTCTGCATTCTTGGCACGCTGGCGAGCGGCCTCATATAAGAGGATACTCGCGGCCACGCCCGCGTTGAGCGATTCCACCCGCGGCGAGTGCGGGATGACCAGCACCTCGTCCATCTTTTTGAGCAGTTCGCGGGGGACACCCGCGCCCTCGCTGCCGATGAAGAGAGCCAGCGCGCCGGTAAGCCTGGCCTGGTCGAGAGGGGTGCCGCGGTGCGACGAGGTGGCCAGCAGGCGCAGGCCGCGAGCGCGCAGCGTCTCGGCCGCCTCCTCCAGCTTGACCTCGACCATGGGCAGGCGGAAGAGCGAGCCCGCCGAGGCGCGCACCAGCTTGGGATTGGCGCGACCCACCGTCTTCTCGCCCAGCAGCACGCCGCTGACCTCGAAGGCTTCGGCGGAGCGCAGCAGGGTGCCCAGGTTGCCGGGATCCTGGATGCCGCACGCGGCGACGAGCAGGGGCTCACGCGGGCGCAGCAGGTCGTCGAGCTTGAAGTCCTCGAGCTTGACCAGCGCGGCCACGCCCTGGGGGCTCTCGGTGGCCACGGCGGCGTTGAAGACGGCGTCGGGCAGCACCAGCACCTCGGTGTGCGCGCCGATCTGCGGCAAGAGCTTCGCGCCCGCTCCCTTCATTGCCGACTCGCTGAGGAAGAGCGCCTGGAAGCGCAGGCCGCTGCGGATGGCCTCATCCACGATATGCGGGCTCTCGATGGCGCAATAGCCATCGTCGGTGAGCTGGCCGCGGGCGCAGGCGCGGCGCAATCCCTTGACCAGCGCGTTCTGCGGGCTGGAGACGCGCCGCAGCCGGGGATGGGTGGCTTCGGTCATGGCGCTGAAAGCGACATCATACATGCGGCAGCGGAGGCCGGGGCCGGGCAATCAGCATTCCGCCTGCCTTGCCGCCCGGTGTACGATATGTTAGGTTTCGCCGTCGAGGAGATCTGCGCATCCAGGAGCGCACTTGCCCGCCGAGATCATCAGGATCAACCCCACCAGCCCGGAGGCCAGCCTGGTCCAGTACGCGGCCGAGCAGTTGCGCGCCGGGCAGGTGCTGGGCATGCCCACCGACACCTTCTACGGGCTGGCCGCCGATCCCTTCAACCTGCGCGCGGTGGAGCACATCTACCTGGTGAAGACGCGCTCGCGCCACAAGCCGCTCTCGCTGCTGATCGAGAGCATCGACCAGGCGGAAGACCTGGCGCGGCCCCTGCCTGAACATTTCTATGCGCTGGCGCGGAAGTTCTGGCCAGGCCCGCTCACGCTGATCGTGCAGGCGGCCTCGCGCCTGCCGTTGAAGGTGACGGCCAACACCGGCAACGTGGCCCTGCGTGTGCCCGCCGCCGCCATCCCTCTCGCGGTGATGCGCGCCGCGGGGGTGCCCATCACCGCCACCTCCGCCAACCTGAGCGGCGCCGCCGAGTGCACCACCGCCGAGGGCGTACAGCAGCAGTTGGGCACCCGCATCCCCCTGATCGTGGACGGCGGGCCCTCGCCGCGCAGCGTGGCTTCCACCATCGTCGATCTCTCCCACGAAGAGGAGTGGCACGTGCAGCGCGAGGGCGCCATCCCTGCGCAGGAGATCAAAGACCTGCTCTCCCAGTTCCCGGGATGAGCCCCGCTCCTTCCACTCGCGCGAAGCCCCGCCGGCACTGGTTCCTGTGGCTCTTGCTGTGCGCGCTGGTGGGTGCGGCAGCGTTTGCGGCCGTCACCTGCACCGACATCGTGGTGCAGGGGGAGCGCGACGAGAGCCGCCCGGCCGACGCGATCGTCGTGTTTGGCGCGGCCGAGTACTCGGGCAAGCCCTCGCCCGTCTTCCGCGCCCGCCTCGACCACGCCTACACGCTCTTTGAGCGCCACCTGGCGCCCTACGTGATCGTGACCGGGGGAGCGGGCGGTGATCCCAAGTTCAGCGAGGGCGGAGTGGGGCGCCAGTACCTGGAGGAGCGCGGCGTCCCCGAGGACCAGATCATCGCCGAGACCCAGGGCGACAACACCCTGGAATCCGCGGAACGCATCGCGGTGATCATGAAGGCCAACCGGCTGCGCACCTGCGACGCGGTGAGTGATGGCTACCACATGTTCCGCCTGAAGAAGATGCTGGAGCGCGAGGGCATCGTGGCCTACGCCGCCCCCCGCCCGGAGCTTCATCCCCCCGACCGCTGGCGGCGGGCACTGCTGGTGGCGCGCGAGCTGGCCAGCTACACCCTGTGGCGCCTGCACATACCCAGGAGTTTGGAGCTAGGAGTTAGTAGTTAGCGCGGAGGCGCGCCGGAAGCCAGTCGCCAGGAGCATCGATGAAGGAAACAGTTGCCGACGCGCTGCGCTTCTGGGAGCCCCGCCGCGTGAGCTATAACCTCCTTCTGGGCGTGGTCGTGGCCGGGTGGGTGGTGCTGACCTGGCCGCACTTCCGTCCGCTCTTCACGCCCATCGCCTTGGGGCAACTGGCCGTCTTCGCTCTGATCTTCAATGTCTGCTACTGCGCGGCGTATCTGGCGGAGCTCCTGTTCCAGGATCCCCCGCTGCAGGCCGGCTGGCGGCGCTGGCGCGGGCTGCTGTGGGTGGCCGGAACCGTCCTGGCCATCGTCTTTCAGAATTACTGGATCGCGGACGAGATCTATCCTTTCGTGCGCTGAACGAGCCAGGACGTGAGCTAGTGCCTGTCCTGCAACGCGATCCCCGCGATGGCGCGGGCGATCTCCAGGCGCTGGGGTACGTCCTCGAGATTGGTGAGCAACGCCACCGCCAGCCGCCGGGATGGGACGATGTAGAGCACGCCGCTCGCGCCCTGGCTGGAGCCCACGTGGAGGTACTCCCCCGTGGGATGCCGGCCGGCATCTTCCAGCACCTCCCAGCCGAATCCGTAGCTCACCCTATCGCCATTCTTCAGGCGGGCTTCCGTGAGCATGGCATCCCGGGAGGAGCAGGCCACCAGCTTGCAATCGAGGAAGGCGATCGCGAAGCGCGCCAGGTCGGTCGCGGTGTTGAGGTATCCCCCGGCGGGGAGGCGGTTGCTCAGGTCCACATGGGGCGCGTTCTGCAGCCGGCCATCGACCAGGCGGTAGCCCGCGGCGCGGTTGGGGATGAGGGCAGCGGGGTCATCGTCGCGGGAACCCTGCATCCCGGCGGGCTCGAAGATCCCGGTGCGAACGATCTCCAGGAACGGCCGGTGCGCCGCTCCCTGCAGGACGCAGCCGAGCACGTCGTAGCCAAAGCTGCTGTAGGAGTAGCGGGTGCCGGGCTCGAAAAGCAGGGGATCATCTTTGAAGGGAGCGAGGGCGTCGGCCACGTCGGCGTAATGCGCGGTGCTGGTTAGCTCCTCGCGAGCGTGAGGACCGCCGTAATGGCGAATGCCGGATGTATGCGTCAGCAGTTGGCGGCTGGTGATGGGCCAGGACTTGGCCGGGAATGCCGGGCAGTAGGTCTGGATGGGCTGGTCGAGATCGAGCAGCCTGCGCTCCACCAACTGCATGGCCGCGGTGGCGGTCATGCTCTTTGCGATGGAGGCACTGCGGAAGACCGTTTCCGGGCGCACCGGCACCGAGTTCTCGACATCGGCGAGCCCGTAGGCATTGGCGTACACCACCTGGCCGTCGAGGGCGACGGCCAGCGACGCGCCCGGCACCTTGTTCTCCCGGAGGTAGTAGGAGAGGGCGCGGTCCATGCTGCTCTTCTGGGCAGCGGTCAGCGACTGCCCGGCCGCGCCGGCGGCGAGCAGCACGATAGAGAGGAGAACGCGAAGCCGGCTCACGCCAGATTGTATCGAGCGCCCCAAAGCGTCTTCACTCCCGACTACGACTCCCTGACTACCGTCCTCGCACCAGCGCGAGCAGGCGCACGGGGCCGCCGGAGCCGCCTTCCAGCTTGGCGGCGCCCACCACCAGGGTCGCGCCCGCGGGCGGCACCGCACCCAGGTTGGTCACATTCTCCAGTTGATAGACGTTCTGCGCCAGCACGAACCGGTGCGCAGGATAGTCGGGCGAGGGGCCGTAGTCGATGCTGAGGGTGTCGATGCCCAGGCCGACGACGTGGCGCTCCGTCACCAGCAGCTTCGCGGTCTCCGGGGCGAAGCCGGGGAAGTGCATGGTGCCTTTGGCGTCGGCGTTACGGTAGTCCTTCATGGAATTCCAGCGGCTGTCCCAGCCGGTGAAGGCCATGACGACGGCGCCCGCGGGAATGCGCCCGTGGAGCTTCTCCCACGCGGCCACGTCGCCGGGGGTGACCAGGTAATCCGGGTTGCCGGCGACCTGGGCGCGCACGTCGATCACCACCAGCGGGGCCACCAGGCGCGAGGCCGGGATCTGGTCTACGGTCCAGGCGCCGGAGGCGAAGTGCGCGGGGGCGTCGATGTGGGTGCTGAAGTGCTCGGGCAGGCAGATGGCGCGCGAGAAGTAGCCGTCCTGGTCGAGGCGGCCCAGTTGCTTGGCCTCAAACGGCGACTTCTCCGTGCCCTCCCAGTTAGGGCTCTTCTCGCTGAGGTTGTGGGTCAGGTCCACCACGGTCACGCCCGCGCCCGGGGCCGGCTTGCGAGTCTGGGTCTGCGCGAACCCCGGCGCCACCAGCAGCAGCGCCAGAACGACCATCCGTGTCTTTCTCATGTGCTCACCTCTCCTCCAGGAACCGCGGCTGCCCTCACAGCCAGCCGATCAGGACGGCGGCGCCGGCCGCCAGCAGGGTACTGAGCAGGTTGACGGCGTCGTTGTTCAGCCGCCCCGGACGCTCCAGGGTGGCGCCGAGTACGCTATCGAACATCATCCCCAGCACCCCGGCGACCGCCACCAGCGCGATCCAGGGCAGGCGAATGAGATAGGCGCCGGCGCAGGCGGCTGCGACCACCAGCGCGGCCAGGCAGCCGGCCATGGTCCCGCTGAGGCTGACGCCGCCGTTGGTGCCGGGCTCCACCGGGCGGAAGCTGGTGATGAGGTAGGCGCGCGGCTCCAGCGCCTGACCCATCTCCCCGGAGACGGTGTCGGCGGCGGCCTCAGCCAGCGCCGCCGCCATGGCCAGCAGGAACAGGGGCGAGGGGCGGAACAGCAGGGCGGCGCCGGCGCAGGCCGCCACGCCCAGATTGGCGAGGACCTGGCGAGCGGAGCGTCCTTCCCGGTTTTCCGCCGTGCCCAACTCCTGCTTGTGACGGTAGCCGAAGCGGGTGGCCAGGGAGGTCAGCAGGAAGACCACGACCACGCAGACGAAGCCTCCGGGCCCGGTCCCGACATAGACCATCCAGGTCACCAGGGCGCCGGCGACCGCGCCCCGCCAGTTGACGGCGCGCAGCCAGCGGGCCAGAAGCGCGAAGACCAGGGTCACGCCCAAGCCCACCGCGACCCGGCCCCCGAGTCCCCCTGACCCCGCCGTGGGAACCAGGGAGAGCCAGTGACCGGCGATGGAAGGGACGATCAGCATGATCCGAACCGTGAGCCCCGGTGCAGCGCATCCTATCAGACGGAGGCGGGGAGGGAAGCATCTCGGGGGGCGGCGCTTGCATCTCTCCACCCTGAAGCGGCCTGGGCCCAGCGGCGATTGTGCTGGCGCGAGGCCGCGCGTTGCCGGTAAAATTGCAGATTCCCCACCAGCAGTTCTTGAGTCTCTACGCGGGAGTGCGGATGAACTTGGTGCGAAAGCCCGGCCTGGCAGTCATAAGCTTCATCGTCCTGATGTGTATGGGTTGCGACCAGATCTATCGCCCCGTCGCCAACCCCATCCTGAGTCCTCCGGGCGATCCCGGCGCGACCCGGGGCGCCTTGGTGGTGGAGAACAACGGCGGCGGTGTCGGCGCCACCGACCTCATCAACACCGGGGGCGATACCCTGGTGGGGGTGATGATCACGGGCGCCAACGCCGTGCATGCCGCCATCCTGACCAGCAACAGTCTGAGCGCCGTAGCCAACCAGGGCGAGGACTCGGTCCTGATCTATACCACCTTCCTGCCCTCCAACCCGGGAGTGTTCGTCAGCCTGCCGGCGGGCTCCCAGCCCGTCTATCTCGCTACCACCCAGAACACGGTGGTGTACGTGGCCGAAGCCGGCACGGGCAAAGTGGGCGCCGTCACCTCGGCGGGGGTGCTGAGCTCGGAGGCTAGCGTAGGAGGCACCCCGGTGGCGCTGGCCGAGACCCCGGACCAGACCCACCTGTACGCCGTGCTGTCGGGAGGCAGCGTGGCGGACCTGGTCCCCGGGGACTTCACCGTCGCCCCGGTCTCGATCGCGGTGGGCGCCAACCCGGTCTTTGCGGCCGCCAGTACGGACAGCAAGCTGGTGTTCGTGGTCAATCAGGGGGGCAACTCGGTCTCCGTGATCGACACCGCCACCGACACGGTGGTGCAGACCATCCCTGTGGGTCCGTCGCCGAACTTCGCCAAGTACGATGCCAACCGCAAGCACCTGTACGTGACCAACTCCGGCGGCAACACGGTGAGCGTGATCGATGCCAGCGGAACGGTGCCCTTTCCTGCCCCGGTCACGGTGACGGTGGGCAGCGCGCCCACCTCGGTGGCCGCGCTGGCCGACGGCTCGCGCGCTTATGTCGCCAACTCCGGCAGCGGCACGGTCTCGGTGATCAACGCCGGCAGCCTGACCGTGGTCAAGACCATCCCGGTGGGCACGACGCCGCTCTCCATCGACTCCTCGGCCGACAGCGCGCGCGTGGTCGTGGCCAACCGCGATACCGTCAACGCCGGCAGCGCCATTATCGGCAGCATCACCGACATCACCACCACCACCGACACGGTGGTGAACACCTTCCTGCCGGCCCGGTCCAACCCCATCCTGGTCGTGACCACGCACTGAGTCGCAGCAGGCGGAAAGACGAAGGGGCGGGCCCTGGAGCCCGCCCCGTTCTTGTTCCCGCAGGAAAGGGCTATTCGACCACCACCGCCTGGCGCTCGCTGCGGCGGCGCCGGTTGTAGCGCATGGCGATGTTCATGAAGACGCTGCCGCTGGGGGTGTCGAAGCACATCACCAGGGCCTCGGTGTCCTCCGTGCTCTTCATGCCGGTCTCCTCGGCATGGATCTCGGGGGGAGTGATCTTGAAGCGGAAGCCCTGGTCGTTGAGGGTGGTGACGGCATTGCCGATGACCAGGTTGGCCAGCTCGCAGATGGTCTCCTTCACCACCGCGTCGGACTCCTCGATCTCGCCGCCGGCCAGGGCGCCGGCTACCTTCATGGCGGTGGCGGGGGCCAGGTCGAAGATGACGCGCCCCTCGATGTCGCCGTGGATGACGACGATGGCGGCGGTGCCCTTGCGGCGATAGACCTCCTCGTCCATGCTGACGTCGCCGATCTTGGTCTGGCAGCGCAGGGTCTCGGCCAGCACCGCGTCGGCGGCGTTGATGAAGGGCTGGATCAACTCCATTCTCATTGCGAGCCTCCGGCCACGGCGGGAGCGGCGGGCGTGACCGCGTCTTCGCCCAGCACGTACTTGACCACCTCGTAGAGCACCTCGGGCTTCACCGGCTTCTGCACGAAGTGCCGCGCGCCCTTCTGCAGGGCGGCCACGATGTTCTCCTGGTAGCCCACCGAGGAGACCATCACGATGCGCGCCTCGGGGTGCTGGCGCACGATGCGCTCGGCCGCCTCGATGCCTTCCATCTGCGGCATGGTGATGTCCATGAGCACGATGTCGGGCTGGGTGCGGTCGTACTCGGTGATGGCGGTGAGGCCGTCGCCCGCCTCCCCCGCCACCTGCCCTCCGAACAGCTCGATCATCTTGGTCAGGTTCTTGCGCGCGAAGACGGAGTCGTCGACCACCAGGTAGCGGACGGGTTGCCGGTCCTTGCTGCGAAGCAGAGCCGCGAATTGCTCCATAACCATTCTCCTTACTGCTGTTCCCAAAAAATCCCGTTGCCGCGCTAGCGGGTCGTACTGGTCACCGAGCGGCGATCGGGCACGCACTGCGCCTGCAGGGTATGCGCCATGGCGTCGAGCGGCACCACGCGGGTGGCGTGGCCGCGCTCGATGGCCGCCTTGGGCATGCCGAAGACCACGCAGGACTCCTCGCTCTGCGCGATGGTCAGCCCGCCCGCCGCCTTGATCTCTTTCATGCCTTCGGCCCCGTCCTCGCCCATGCCGGTCATGAGCACGGCCAGGGCGTCGCGCCCGAACTCCTGGGCCACCGAATGGAAGAGCACATCCACCGACGGCCGGTGCCCGTTCACCCGGGGATCGTCGGAAAGCACCACGATGTCGCCCAGGGGCATGCGCCGTACCTTCATGTGGCGGTTGCCCGGGGCGATCAGCGCCCGCCCCGCCAGCAGCAGGTCGCCGCTCTGGGCTTCCTTCACGTCGATGGCGCAGCACTCGTCCAGGCGGCGCGCGAACAGCTCGGTGAAGCCCTCGGGCATGTGCTGTACCACCAGCAGGGCGCCCGGAAAGTCGCCGGGAAGCTGTGAGAGCACGTACTGCAGGGCGTTGGGCCCGCCGGTGGAGATCCCGATGGCCACCACCCGGCTGGCCGCCACCCGCGGCTTGGCCGCCGGCTTCTGCACCCGCTTGGCCGGCGAGGAGAGCTGGCTGTGCACCCGCGGCATGTCGGTCTGCGCCGCCACCTTGATCTTGGCGATCAGCTCGGCGGCGATCTGGTCCATATGGGCGGAAGCCGCGTCCACCGGCTTGGCCACGAAGTCGAAGGCCCCCAACCCCAGCGCCTTGAAGGTGGTGGAGGCGCCCTGGGTGCTGTGCGCGCTGACCACGATCACCGGCAGCCGGTATCGCCGCATGATCTCCTTCAGGGTCTCCATGCCGTCCATGCGCGGCATCTCCAGGTCGAGCGTGACCACCTGCGGCTTCAGTTCCTCGATCTTCTTCAGCCCGAAGGAGCCATCCATGGCCGTTCCCACCACCTGGATGGAGCCGTCGCGCTCCAGGATCTGGGGGATGAGCTTGCGCATGAGCGCGGAGTCGTCGACCACCAGGACGCGCACGGGAGCGCTCATGGCCGGGCTCCTGGACGGGCGGCGCCCGCCGACTTGCCCAGGCGGGCGATGACCGCCGGAATGTTCAGGATCAGCACCACCGCGCCGTCCCCCAGGATGGAGGCGCCGCTGACCAGGTCGGTGGCCACCAGATTGTCGTCCAGGGCCTTGATGACCAACTCCTCTTCTCCCACCAGTTGGTCCACGACCAGGCCGAACCTGCGGTCGCCCATGGCGATGACCACGACGAAGAGCTTCTTACTGCGTGCGGCCTTGCCCCGCCCGGCCAGGCGGCCCAGGCGCACCAGGGTCAGAATCTGGTCGCGCAGTTGCCAGACTTCGTGGTTGTCCACCTTGTGGAACTCGCCGTCGGCGGCGCGCGCGATCTCCAAAACCGAGGCCAGGGGCACGGCATACAGCCGGTCCGCCGCCCGGAACAGCAGCGCCTTGATGATGGCCAGGGTGAGCGGCACCTTCAGCAGGAAGGTGGTGCCCTGGCCGGGCTTGGTCTCGATCTGCACCGTGCCCTTGAGCCGCTCGAGCACGCTCCGGACCACGTCCATGCCCACGCCGCGGCCGGAGATCTGTGTGACTTCGCTGGCAGTGCTCAGCCCGGGATGGAAGATGAGGTCGAGGGCCTCGGCCTCGGTCAGGCGCGCGGCGTCCTCCGCCTTCAGGATGCCGTGCTCGACGGCCTGGGCCACCACCTTGCGCCGGTCGATGCCGCGGCCGTCGTCGGAGACCTCGATGACCACCTGGTTGCCCTGGTGATAGGCGTTGAGGCGCACCGTGCCCGCGGCGGGCTTGCCCGCCGCCGTCCGCTCCGCCGGCGTCTCCAGGCCGTGGCCGACGGCGTTGCGCACCAGGTGAGTCATGGGTTCGGCCAGCATGTCGACGATGCTCTTGTCCAGGTCGGTGTCCTGCCCGCTCACCTGCAGCGCCACTTCCTTACCCTCTTCCTTGGCCAGGTCGCGGATGACGCGCGGCAGACGCCGGAACAACTGCTCCACCGGCACCATGCGGATCTTCATCACCGACTTCTGCAGGTCCTGCAGCACGCGCGCCTGGAAGGCCATGGCGTCGGCGAACTTGCCGCGCAGGGCGTCCTTGGGGAAGCGCTTGTCGAATTCGCCCACCGTCTGGTGGAGCATGGACTTGCCGATGATCAGCTCGCCCACCAGGTTCAGCACCGCGTCGATGCGCTCCGCGTCCACCCGCAGGGTGGTTTCGGGAGTGGTGGTGAAGGCGGCGGGAGCGGGGCCGGCTTCGGCGCCGGCGGTCTCGGCGGCAGGGGCAGCGGCTTCGCCGGCCGCCGGCCCGGCAAGAGTCTCAGTCGGAGCCGCCGCCGCGCTGGCCACGGTGATCATCGGCGGCTCCGGCGTGATCCCCAGCAGGTCGTGTTCGGGCCGGGTGATCGGCTCGGTGCGGCAGCGCTGCACCAGGACCTCGGCGACCACCGCCGGGATCTTGCACTTGCTCGCCATCCACTCTTCGCTCTGCGAGCTGGAGACGGCGGCTTCGACGATCTCCACGGCCACGCTGGCTTCGCCCTCCGGGCGCATGGCTAGCAGCGTCCCCGCCTGCCGCAGCACGTTGCGCACGAGTTGGACGGCGGCGGCCTGGAGGCCGCAGTTGGGGTCGATGCGCATGCCGATGTTGTAGACGGTGAGGCCGCGGCTGGCCGCGTCCGCGATCATCATCTGCTCGTACTCGCTCCAGGCGAACTTGGGCGCCAGCACCGCCGGCTTGGCTTCGGCGGGATGCATGAGCTTCTCGATGTGGGAGCGCAGCTCCGCCCCCGAGGGCGGCTGCAGATTGCCGCGATAGGCCGCCAGCATGGCCTGGAAGGTATCGGCGGCGGCCAGCACCACCTCGCCCAGCGAACTCTTATCCCCGGCCAGCTCCGGGGTGAGCACGTCCTCGAGCTGGTGGGCCAGTTCGCTGAGCTCGCGGAAGCCGCAGGCAGCGGAGTCGCCTTTCAGCGTGTGCACGGTGCGGCGCACGCTGCGCACGATCTCCGTGTCCCCGGGGCGCTTCTCCAGCATCAGACCTTCCTCGTTGAGCGCCTGCAGCAGCTCCTGCGCGCTCTCGAAGAAGAGCTCCTTCAGTTCGGCTCCGTGTTCTTCCGAAAAGAAACTCACGGCGTGACCTCGATGCGCTGGTAGGCGGTGCCGTTGTCCTTGTGCAGCATCTTGAACTTGTCGGTCAATCCGAAGAGGCTCTCCGCGTGTCCCACGAAGAGATAGCCCTCGGGGTTGAGACAGCGGTAGAACTTCTCCACCAGGCGTTTCTGCTCGGCCTCGTCGAAGTAGATCATCACGTTGCGGCAGAAGATGACGTCGTTGCGCTGCGGCAGGAACTCCGTCTTCAGGTTGTGGAAGTCGAAGTGGACCAGCTCCTTGACCGTCTTCTTGATGGCGTAGCGGTCGCCCACCTTGTCGAAGTAGCGCAGGCGGTAGGTGTAGTCCACCGGCTCCATCTGGTTCTCGCTATAGACGGCTTCCTGGCCGGCGCGCAGGACCGAGTAGTTGATGTCGCTGGCCAGGATCTCCACCCGCCAGGGTGGCGGGATCAGCGGCTTGGGGGAGGGCATCTCGAAGGGGAGCGGGTTCCGCAGGTAGTAGTAGGCCAGGGCATCGCACACCATCATGGCCATGGTGTAGGGTTCCTGCCCGGTGGAGCAGCCGGCGCTCCACAGCCGCAGCGACCAGTCACGCCGCTCCTGCTTGCGGTGCAGCATCTCCTCCAGGGTGGTCTTCTGGAAGAGCTCCAGTTGGGGCTTGTTGCGGAAGAAGCTGGTCTCGTTGACGGTGAGGTTCTCCAGCAGGGCGGCCAGTTCCGCCTTGCCCTCCCGGCTGGTGAGCAGCCGGTAGTAGTTGTAGAAGGTGTCCAGGCGGGTGGCTTTGAGGCGGCGCTGCAGCCGGTCCTGCAGAAAATGGACGCGGCGCTCGTCGAAGTACATCCCGCATTCCTGGTAGACCAGCGTCTGCAGCAGCTTGAGTTCGGCCTCGGTGAGCTGGACCTGGACGGACGATGGTGTGACCATGATCGGGTTCTTCTTCGCTTCCTGGCGCGCCGGGCGCGCCCACTCCTTGAAGTCGTCCAGGCTCTTGCGCGCCGTCCTAGGCCGTGGCCGCGGCGTCCGTCTCACCCGAGACTTGCGTATCGGCGAAGTCGGCCAGCCGCTTCAACTCGCCGCGCTGCAGGATCTTGCTCAAGTCGATGAGGATGACCAGCCGGCCCCCCAGCTTGCCCACTCCGGTGACGTAGTTCAGCTCGCCTTCCTCGAAGACGTTGGGGGGCGCGTCGATGTCGGAGGGCGGGATCTTGAGCACTTCCGAGGCCGCGTCCACCACCAGCCCCACCATCTTGCCTTCGACCTCCACCACCAGGATGCGGTTCTTCTTGTGGCTGGTGATCTCGCGCTCGCCGAAGCGCTTGCGCAGGTCCACGATGGAGATGATCTTGCCGCGCAGGTTGATGACCCCTTCGATGTACTCGGGAGCATCGGGGACGGCGGTGATCTCGGGGACACGCACGATCTCGTGCACCAGCGCGATGGGGACCCCGAAGGTCTCGCGCCCGATGCGGAAGCCGACGATGTGAAGGTCCTTGGCCATGCGCGTGATTGCGGCTCAGGAACGGGCGCCGACGGCGTAGCGGCCGGCGGCCGCCCGCCCGGTCTCGGCCTCTGCCCGGCGGTGGCCGGAGCGGTCTCCGTTGCCGCTCTCCAGCACGAAGCGGTCCATGGCCTCCAGCAGCGAGCGCGACATCTTCGACATCTGCTCCGCCGAGGCCGCCAACTGGGTCGAGCCCGAGGTGGATTGCTGCACCAATTCGCGCATCTTCTCCATGGCCTTGACCACGGCCTGCGCGCCGGAAGCCTGCTCTTCCACCGAGGAGTTGATCTCGTGGGTGATCTCGTTGAGCCGAGTGGTGGCCTTAGCGATCTGCGAGGAGCCGTGGGACTGCTCGTTGGTGGCCGCCCCGATCTCCTGCGCGAACTTGTAGACCTCGGTGACCACGTTGGAGATCTTCTTGAGCGCGGTGCTCAGGTCGGAGCCCAGGGAGAGCCCTTCGTTCACGATGCTGGTG